>NZ_JACHJR010000003.1 GCF_014203705.1 Kitasatospora gansuensis | reverse complement strand
CTGCCCGTCGTCGCCGGGCAGCGGGCGCAGCTGGATCAGCAGCGCCTCCTCCAGCGCGTAGAGGTCGCCCAGGACGTCGGGCTCGGCGGGCAGCAGGAGGTTCACGGTGGACATGGGGCCCCTCTCGGGCGGGTGGAGGCAGGGTGACGGACTGTCACCTTCTCGGGCTCCACTATCGCACTCGTCACGTGACGAGTTCTAGAGGGGTGGACTTCTTTCCGGGGCTTCCGGGAGCGCGGCCGGCCGCCGTGCGCCCCCTCTCCAAGGTCCTGCTGTAGGTCCTGCCCTGGGTCCTGCCCTGGGTCCTGGTGTAGGTCCTGACGTCGGTCCGCCCCGGCCCGACCCGACTCGGCGTCAGCGCAGGTCAAAGCCTTGGTGGCGACCCCCGGAAATTCTGACATCCCTCTCTCTGGGGGTGGCTGCTGCTGGTGGTGGTGGTCGAGGGCTTGGGCGGGGTGGTCGGCTGGAGCGGCGCCGGGCCGCCGGTTCGGGGGTGCGCACCGGTGCCGGTGCTGGTCACGGCGGGTGCGCACCCGGGGTGTGCACCCCTCAGACCGGCCGCAGGACCACCGGCCGGGCGGCGGCCCGCTCCTCCTGCCGGGCCTGCCCGACCGCCGCGTCCCACTCGGCCTGGAGCTTGCGGCGGTGGCGGGACTGCGGGTCGCAGCCGAGCGCGTCGCAGACCAGCATCTGCTGGAGCCCGGTCAGCGGCGGCATGTCGTCCCACCGCTCCACCCGGGGGACCAGCGGCACCTCCTGGAGGTCCTCGGGGAGCCGCCGGGCGGCCCGGCCCTCCTCGGACACGGTGATCAGCGCGATCTGCATCAGCGCGAGGCGCTCGCGGTGGACACCGATCGCGTGGCCGGCCGCGTCGTGCCGGGCGGAGTCGATGTTCGGGTGCGCGAAGCGGCCCTGCACCTGGCACGTCCAGCACACCCAGCTCACCGCGACGTCGAGCTTCATCGCCGCGAGCAGGCTCTCGACCGTCGCGGCCGGTTCGTCTTGGTCCATGCCGGACCAACGAGTCCACCCGGACGGCGGATGCGCCCGGCGGGCGGCCCGGCGCCGGACGGCCCGGCTTCCAACCTTGGAAGCCGCAGGTCAGAGCATTGGTAGACCTCACCGTGACCTGGGCCTCCAAGGTTTTCACCAACCTTGGAGACCACCTACCGGCCCGGGGTGTTGCCCCGGTCGCGGGGGTCGTTGCCCCAGCGCAGGTGCGGCGGGAGCTGCTGGCCGAGCCCCGGGGCCGGCGGCTTCTTCGGCGCGGTCTTCTTCGACGGCCTGGCCGTGGTGCTGCCCGACCGGGCGGCCCGGGCCATCACCTCCCGGGCCAGGTCGGCCCGGACAGCGTCCTCCAGCTGGAGCCGCTCGGGCGGCAGCGCGGCGCGGCGGGCCTGCTCGGCGAGCAGCTGCTCGACCCCGCGCCGGGCCTTCCCCACCGACACCCGCAGCTCGTGCAGCGGCACCTGCTGCTCGATCTGCGCGAACCGGGCGCGCTGGGCGTCCTCCCGGATCGCGGCCCGCTCGGCCTCCGGCCACCGGCCCTCGAGTTCGGCCAGGGCCTCGGCGTAGCCGCCCCGGACCTCGGGTGCGGCCTCCCTCGCGCGGGCCTTCGCCTGCTCGGCCAGCCCTTCCAGCCGGAGCGCCTCCGCCTCCGAGCGGCCAGCCATCTCGGCGGCGGCCGCGGCCATCCCCTCGGCCGACCGCTTCGACCGGCCCGTCTTCCACTTCGACCCGGCGGCGGCCGTCGACTCCTCCTCGACCCGGCGGGCGGCAGCGGCCTGCTGGCGCTGCTGCCCGGCCGCCGTGGTGAGCCCGGCCGCCTCGGCCTCCAGGCCGACCGCCAGGCGCAGCCCGGCCAGCTCCTGGTGGAGCTCGGCGCGGTTCATGCCCACGCTCACCCCGGAGACCAGGCCGTCGAGCCGCATCGCGGTGGCCGTCTCGGCGGCCAGCTTCTTCTCCCGAGTGTCCAGGGTGGTGCGCACGGTGCGCAGCGCCGCGACCAGGTCCGCGACCGTCCCGGCCGGGATGGTGCCCAGGGTGTGCACCACCTCGGCCCGCTGGTCCTCGGCCCGCTCCCGCGCCTCCGCCAGGCGCAGCCGGGCCAGGTCCGGCGGCGGCTTGCTGACCGGCGCGGCCGTCGCGCTGTCGTCGTCCACCAGCAGGGCCTCGACCTGACCGGGCGGCGCCACCGACACCGGCTCCAGCACCGGGCCGAGCTTGGCCCACGCCAGGTCGCGGCCGGTCTTGCTCGCGGTGACCCAGACCTGCTCGCCGTCCGGCTTCACCCAGCTCGGCAGGGAGAACGAGTAGCCGGACATGCGGCCGGTGCTGGCCACGTTCGCCTTGAAGTCGACCCCGGCCTCGGCGAGCAGCTGCTCGAAGTGCGCGCGGCCGCGGCCGGCGGCGGCGTCGCGGGCGGCGGAGACCAGGGCGCGGATCTGCTCGCGCTCGGGCGGGGCCGCACCCCGGGCGCGGGCGGCGGCCAGCTCGTTGCCCGACCGCACGCCCGGCACGGCCTTGAAGCGGCTCTCGGCGCGCACCAGGCGGTGCTTGATCTCCAGCGCGTCGCAGGCGGCCCGGTTGCGCAGCTTGTCCCGGCCGTTGGTGACCTGCCGCCCGTCCCAGCCCAGCCGGGAGACCGTGATGTGGATGTGGTCGTCACCGTGCCGCACGGCCACCCAGGGGCAGGCCGCGAAGCCCATCCGGGACACGTACTCCTCGGCGATCGCGGCGAACCGGGCATCGGCGAGCACCCCGTCCTCGTCCGGCAGCGAGAGCGAGACGCGCCAGATCGGCTCAGTGAGGTGCGGCTTCTGCCCGGTGTGGTGGTCGATCTGGCGGGCCACCTGCTGCCAGGTGCCCGGCACCGACCCGGCGATGATCCGCGGGTCCACGTGCTCGTCCCGGCGCCCGGGTCCGTGGTCGTAGAGCAGACCCCCGTACGCCTTCCGGCCCCGGGTGATGTTGCCGATCACCGGGCCGGGCCGGGCTCGGCCTCGTCGCCCTGGTCGACGTCGTCGTGCTCCTGGTCGTGCTCGGCGAGCCCGGCCGGGCCGGTCATCGGCGCCAGGCCGCGCACCGCGAGCGCCGCATCCCCCACCGCCTCGATCGCCTCGGCGAGCCGCTGGTGCAGCTCCGCCGGGACACCGCCGGCGGTGTTCGACAGGTAGGCGATCTGGTTCATGTTGTTGCCGATCGCGGCGAGCTGGACGAACACCGCGTGGTTCACCTCCGGCACCTGGGCGACGTCGCCCGGGATCCCCGGGTGGCCGTTCAGCGCCTCCTCGACCATGGCGCGGACCCACGCGCCGAGCTCCTTGCGGGCCGTCTTCGAGCGGGCCGCGTGCCACCTCTCCAGCTCCGCCGGAGTCAGCCGCACCGACACCGTGTGCGTGCGCTGACCCGCCTCGGTCAGCCGCCCCTGCCCGCCCTTCGCCACCCGGCCGCACCTCTCGCTCGCGGGTCGCCGGCCGCGCCCCCCGGGCGCGGATCGGCAGGCACGACGCCGCCACGGGCGGCGGGCCAGACCGGCCCCCTCGGGCCGGTCCTCCCCTCGGCGAAGCGTAGCGAGCCGGGGGCCAGGTGCATCAAGCGAAGCGCAGATGCCCACCTGGCTCCGTCGGAGTCGGCAGGGTAGGGCGGCCAACGCCCGGGCCTGTCGGCTTCGGCGGCGGCACCGTCGTGCGCTTGACCGGACGTCCCCCGCCATCACGCCCGGGGCCCTCGGCCCCGGGCTCCGGCGCTTGCGCCGGAGGGAGCGGCCACCCGGGTTCAGCCGGCTGACGGCGCTCGGTCCCCCGGCCTGCCGCTGCCCGATTTCGTGACTAAATCCGGGGGGATTTTCGCACTAAATCCATGATCGATTTAGTCACGAAACCGGGGGCTCGACCTGCTCGACCCGGGCCCGGGAGAGCTGCCGGCGCACCGAAGTCTCCAGCGGCAGCGGGGTCTCGACGGCGGGCAGGCCGCGGGCGATCCGGTCGCGCTCCCGGATGACCCGGAGCGCGGAGCCGAACTCCTCCTCGTTCATCTGCACCACCTGCCCGGCGATCATCGCGGCGAGCCGATCCTCGAACGGGCGCGGGTCCATCCGGAGCGCGGCGGGCTCGGCCTGGCGGTCGACGCCGGGGCCGAGCGGGCGGCGGGCTGAGGTCATCGGGTACGGCTCCTCGGGTCGGTGTGCACACCCGGGTGCGCACCCGGGTTGGGGCAGGTGCGCGGGGGTGCGCACCCGGTGTTCGGTCACGATGCCAACGCCGCCTCGCGGTCGCGGACACGGGCGAGAGCGGCGTCCAGGTCGGCGCGGCGCGCGTCCTGGGCGACGCGGCGGGCGGCGAGGAACCCGTCGGCGGCGGTGGCGGCGCGGGCGGCCTCCTGCTCCTGGTGGTGCTCGTTGGCGGGGAGCTGGAGCTGACCGGCCGTCACCCCGGCGGCGGCCTTCTTCTTCGCTTCGAGGGTCTTGGCCCGCTTCTTCATCGCGGCTTTCCACCGCTCGGGGTTGCCCTCGCGCTCCTGGCGCAGGGCCTCGTGCCGGGCCTGCTCGGCTTCGCGCTGGTCCTGGCGGCGCTTGAGCTGCTCGGGGGTCATCCGGGCGGGCGGGCCCAACGGCTCCTCGGGCTTCCAGAAGTCGTCCTTCGGCTGGAGGCCCCAGCTCACCAGCAGGCCGATCATGCCGGGCAGGCCGTAGCGGTCCCCGGCCATCCGCAGGTCGGCGCGGCGGCCCTTCACCCGGGCCACCTTCGCCTTGTAGGGCTTGCTGGCCAGCGCCAGGTCGGGCACCTCCTTGCGCAGCTCGGCGTCCTCCCCGGCCGGGATCTCCTCGTCCTTCGCGTCGTCCAGCGGGATGCCGGCCAGCTCGGCCAGCCGCTCCTTGAGCCCCTCGGTCCAGGTCAGGCACTGCCTGCCCTTGGTGGCCAACTCGTACTCCAGCCACAGCCGCAGGCACTCCTCGTCCCCGGCGGCGGCCTTCTCCGCGAGCTGAAACGCCGTCAGGCCCTTCGCCCCACGGGCCAGCTTCATGTCGGCGCGGGTCATCTCGGCCGCGACCGGGCGGGCGGTGATCCGCTGGTCCACGACGTCCTTGTCCTGGACCTTGGCCAGGTAGCGGACCAGGTTGAGCGGCAGCTTGCCGTCGGCCTGGAGGATCACGGGGTCGACCCGGACGCCGTGCTGGCGGTCCGGGGTGGGCAGGCCGACCGACTTGCAGCGGTCGACCCACCGGCGGTAGAGCTCCTCCTGGAGCTCCTCGGCCTTCTCGCGGGTGGCGGGGTCCTCGGTCCAGATCAGGACGTGCAGGTGGGAGTGCCAGCCGTTCCCGCCGTACGTCACCTCGATGGTGCGGGTGACCCCGGCGATGCCGTGCCGGGCCTTCCACCCGCGCTTCCAGACCACCAGCTGACCCTTCTCCTCGTGGGCCTCGACGTCCTCGGGCAGGTCGGGGTGCTGGTGCCGGTCGGCCCAGCGGACCGGCGCCTTCTGCCGGATGACGGCGCGTCCGACCCACCAGGAGCCTGCGGCCACGCCGCGCCAGCCCTCGGCGAACTGCTCGAACTGCGTGCCGAGCCGGACGTTCCTCCAGTGAGGGGCGGTCAGGGTGGCCATGTAGATCCCGCGTCCGGACTCCAGCCAGGCGGCGGCGGTCTTCTCCAGCCAGGTGGACCGGCGGGCCCGGATCGCCGCGCTGCACGGGGGGCAGGCCCACACCGAGCCGCACTTGACCAGGCCGGAGAAGGACGTGCGGGCGCCGTCGGCCGTGCCGACGTGGACGCCGACGGCGGTGCCGAGCGTGGTCACGTCGCAGAGCTTCACGGACGGCAGGCCGGTGATCTGCTGGATCTCGTCCAGCTGGCGGAGGCGGGCGTCGGAGCGCTGGATCAGCTTCGAACACCCGGCGCCGTCTGACTGGCTGTGAGCTGCGGCGGAAACGTAATTCAATCCGTGCGAACCCGGGCCGCCGTCGTGGCCCTTCTGAGCCCGTCCCTGGCCCTTCTGCGGGTGGCTGGGGGCGGTGGCGGGGGTGGTGGGGACGTCGGCGCCAGCGGCGGCCAGGGCGGCGTTCAGGGCCTCGGCCCGGACGGCGGACGCGTCCTGACCCGTGGTCAGCCCGGCTGCGGCCAGGGCGGCGTCGAGGTCGGCGGAGAGCTGGCGGGCGGCGCGGGCGGTGGCCTGCTTCTCGGCGCGGCGGGCGTCGCGGTTGGCGCGGCCGGCCACGCGGGCGGCCTTGTGGCGCTGCTCGGCCTGGGCCCAGGCGATGGCGCGCTCGGCGGGGGTGGAGGTGAACGTCGCCGGGATGGACTCGTCACGTGACGAGTCATCAGAGGTTCGAGCATCGGCGAGGCCACCGTCGACCGGGCGCTCGACCGCGGGTGCGGGAGCGACGTCTGGGCCGGTGGTGGCCGGGGTGCGCACCTGGTGCGCACCGGGGTGCACACCTTCGTGTGCACCAGTCTCGTGGGGTGTTGCGCGGGTGGGGGTGCCACCCGTTACGCTGGTCAAAGCGGTCGGGTTCCTCAGCTGTCTTCGCCTAGCCGGGCGACAGTGAATGGGATTCGGCCGGAGGGGTTAGGGCCCGGCAAGGCCCGCCTCTCAAGCTTTCGTACTGGGGTAGATCATGCCGGACGGAAGCACTACGTGAGGCACACGGCGCGAAAGTGCTCGATGTGACCAAGGAGACCGTCAGGGCCCGTCCCCCGCTTGGGGGGCGGGCCCTGCGGCATTTCCCGTCTGTGGCCTGCTAATTGACGCGCTGGCGGTCGGCCAGGGTGGAGACGTCGTAGCCGTCGGCGGTCAGCCCTCGGCGAACGGCTTCGAGCACGTCGAGCGCGGCGCGGTACTCGGCGTGGCCGGCCTCGGTCGGGTTCTTCAAGAGGGCCGGGCCGAGCTGGATGGGCAGGTCCTGGGCCTGGAGTACGACAAGGCGGGCCTCGGACCGGGTGAGGCGGGCGCCGTCCGCGACCTCATCGCGGCGCTGCTCGGCGTGGGGGAGGTCTGCGGGCTCGGCCCCGAGCGCCTCGGCGGCGAAGTACGCGGTGATGGCCTCCCGCGCGGCGGCGAGGTCTGCGGCGGTGGACTGGGTCATGGTGGCTCGCTCCTTCAACAGATCAGTCGATTGGGTGAACTCCGGGAGGGCCGAAAGCGTTACGCCTCGCGCGCCCGCGCGCGTTGGGACGGTCGCAGAAGTCGCAAAACGCACCGGACCTTCACAACCTGGCGGCCCGTCAGTCAGCAGAACTCGGCGGCGAGGTCGGCGCGGTTCTGGGCCACAGCGTGGCTGCGGCGCACTCCGCGACGGTGCTCCCACTCGTCGGTGCAGCTGCGGACGAGATCGCGGATCACCGGGTCGGGGTCGCCCTGGTGCTGCTCGATCGCGGCCACCAGTTCGGCGTTGGTGAACTGCGGGACGGTCTTGTTCGGCCAGGTGCTCATGCGGCGGCCTCCTTGGTGAGGACCTTGCGGACGTAGGTCGGCGAGCAGGACGCGGCGGCGGCGGCCTCGCGCTGGCTCTTGCCCTCCCCGATGGCTTCCAGGATCAGCTCCCGCCGGCGCTCCGGGGTCATCTCCCCGGTGACCTCCGGCTCCTGGTCGTCGTACACGTCAACCTGCTGGTCAGAGCCGGTGCGCACGGGGGTGTGCACCTCGGTGCGCACCTGGTCCGGGACCGGCTGGAGCCAGCGGTCGGTGGGGAGCTGGGGCTGCGCGGCGGGCGCGACGGCCTGGTCCTCGACCACCTCCGCCTCCGGGTACGACGCGGCGTACATCCCGGGGTCGGCCTTCCACGAGCCGGAGCCGTTCTTCACCCAGTCCGTGGCGTAGGTGGCGGTGACGATCTCGGCCTCCGCCTCGACCTCGGGCAGCTGCTCGACGGTCGGGGTGGTCGGCGGCTCGACGGCTGCCGGGACGACCGGGGCCGGGGCCGGGAGTGCGGCCGGCTGCTGCGCGGGGATGCGCTGGTACAGGGAGTCCAGCGCGGTGATCGCGCTGCTGGCGGTGCGTTCGGCGTAGGCGTTGGGCAGCGACTGCGCGAGCCGGACGTCGTTCCGGCCGAGGGTCCGGGCGAGCTTCCAGGCGGCCTTGGCGGAGCGCTTCCGGGTCCACTTGGACGGGTGGTGCTGGGCGCGGGCCTGGTGCCACTCGATCCGGCGCAGGGTCTCGCCGGTCAGCCTGTCGGCCTCGGCGTCGACTCCCGTGCTGGCCACCACGATGGAGCGCGCGAGGTACCCGGCCATCTCGGCCGCGACCGTCATGGCCAGCGGCGTCACCGCGTTCACCATGGCGTGCTGGTAGTCGTCCTTGGCCAGGGCGACCACCCCACCGGTGACCGACCCGGCGAGCGGGATCAGCCAGAGGCCGAGCCGCAGGCCCGACGGGTACGGCCGGTTGATCAGGGTCAGGCCCACAAGGGTGAGGCCCAGCACGGCGGTTGCGCCCTCGCCGGCGGCGACGACGCCGACTGCGGTGCCCGAACTCCCGAACGCGGACTTCATGTTGAAGAAGGTGGCGACGGCTCCAGCGATGCCGACGCCGCCCATCACCACGAAGATGCTGCCGAGCACCCACCGGGCCGGGGTGCTGATGCCCTGGTGGGCGGGGGTGCGCACCGGGTGCGCAGGGGTGTGCAGGTCATACTCAGTCGTGTGTGACACGGGGATCCTCCGTTGATCACGGGGCCGCACCGGGTGCATCCGGCGCGGCCCGCCTGCTTGGTGGGGGTCAGCCTCGGTTCGAGTACTCCAAGCGGAGATCGACGTGCCGGGGGAAGTACGTCCGGCCGTACTCGATGACGCCCTCACCGTCGTGCCTGATCGTGGTCCTGACCAGCACCGGTTCGCCCTGCGGCACGCCGAACTCCTTGGCCAGGGTCAGGGTGGTGGTGTCGACCGAGAAGTGGTCGGCGGTGATCTCGGTGGACCTCCCGGTCGCGGCCTCGATCCGGGCGACGCTGCCGGGCGGCGTGGAGGTGATCTCCAGCAGCTCCGGCACCAGGTCCGCGAGCTCCGGCGGGAACCACGAGTAGGACATCCGGATAACCCGGCCCGCGCGGCGAACCCTGCCCCGGCGGAGAACCGCGGGGCGGCCGGCCTCGATGCCGAGCACGTCAGCTTCGCCACCACCGGTCTGTTCCATCCCGGCCGAGAGGATCACCACCTCATCGTCGCTGGCGTACTGCTCGCCGCGCTGGCGGCTCCCGTTGACCGCGACCCGCAGGGTGGCGACCTGGTCCGGGCGGAACGCGGCCGCGTAGCCGAGTCCGGGAACGGGCTGCGCCCAACCCTCCATCCGCAAGGTGGTCAGGGCCCGCTGGGCGGTCTTGGTGGCGACGCCCCACTCCTCAGCGAGCTTGCGGACCGACGGGAGCTTCTGCCCGTCCACGATGACCCGGTTTGCGATGAGTCGGCGGTAGTGATCCGCAATTGCCTGGTATCCGACGGGATCAGTCATTTGATCGCTCCTCAGTAGTGACGGGCAGTCAGGGGCCTTGCACCGACTGCCAGAAGGCTGCTACAAACTGCTGTAGTACTTCGGTACCACAGCGTAGTACCTAGGTACCCGGTTGTCGCAAGTCCTTCGTCACAACCCCTGCCCGTACACCTCTCACAGCTCCGGGCAGGGGCCGACCAGCCCGAGGAGCCAGTCATGGCAAACGGTACGCCGCCTCCCTCCATCCCCCCGATTACCCCCACCGACCTGACCAAGGCCGGCCGCGCGTTCCTCCGCGCCCTGCTGAAGGGCGGCCAGAAGTGAGCGCCTCCCTCCGGCTCCTGCCGATCATCGGCAACGTCCGCCCGACCACCAGCAACAGCTGGTCCGCCACCGAGCCGATCAGCGCCCGGGAGCTCGGCCTGCTGATCCGCGCCGACTGGTGCCGCTCGGTGCGCACCTCCGACGGCCCGAACAGCCCCGACGGCCACCTGACCTACTACGCGCTGGTCGAGATCGACGGCGACGTCCTGGTGGTCACCGGCACGGCGACGGGAGAGCGGTGATGGCGCTCATCCGCGGCTTCTCCGAGTCGAAGCCCAGCAGTAGCACCGACACCCCCGACCACGTCGACAGCTCCGGCCGCTCCTGGACCGGCGCGGACTACGACGAGGGCCGGGCCAACGGGAGGCCGCTCCACGCCCCCCGGACCGACCACAGCAACGACCAGCTCGGCCGCACCTCCTGACCACCGCTCAGGTGCGCACCCCCGCACACCCGGGGGTGCGCACCTCACCTGACCTGGAGATACACATGATTGGCGAGCTGATCTGCTTGCTCCTCCTCCTGGGAGACGCGGCGGTGGCCCTCTACTTCATCCGCGTGCTCGGCCGCCGGGGCGGGTGGAACCGGTGACCACCACCTCGATCCCCCCGATGCCGTCCGAGCCGCCGACCGCCGGTCTGCCGGACACCACCGTCTACACCCCGACCCCGATCGGCGGGGCCGACCCGGCCGTCCCGTCCCTGGACGAGGCAGCCGAGCGGTTCTGGGCGCCGGCCGGACGCCTGCTGAACGACTGGTGGCTTAAGTCGGGCCCGGAGCAGGTCTCGACCATCGCCTCCCAGGTCACCCAGCAGGTGCACACCCTGCTGACCGAGACCGAGACCCAGCGGGCCGCCCGCGAGCAGATCGCCTACGAGGACCTGGTCGCCAGTCAGCGCGCGATGCGCGACGCGCAGTTCGCCGCGCTCGGCGAGACCGCCGAGCAGCGCACCGAGCGGCACCGGGTCGAGAAGGTGCTGGCCGCCGGTCAGCGCCCGTACCGCGACGACCTGGTGCACTTCGTCGACATGCTCGGCGACCGCATCAACGAGACCCCCGACGAGCGCGCGGCCCGCAAGGCGACCGAGCTGGCGATCGACAAGAAGCGACGCCGGGCGGCGGAGGACCAGCGCCTGGCCGCCGCTGGCGAGACCCCCGAGCTGCGCTCGAAGCGGCACCGCGCACAGGCGGTGGCCGACAAGCGCGAGGCCAAGCAGCGCAGCCGCCAGGCCGCCCGCAAGGCGGCCCGGGCCACCGGCCCGAGCGACAAGGTCCGGCGCTTCCGCCGCTGGATGCTCCTGACCGCGATCAGCGCCTACCTCGGGCACGCCTGCTACCTCGTGCAGACCGCAGCCCTCGGCGGGCCCTACGTCGGGCTGCTGCTGGCCCTCTTCGGCTTCGCCCTCGACCTCAAGGTGCGCGGCCACGGCCTGCGCGTCACCGAGGTCCGCGGCTTCGGCCCGCTCCTGCTGCTGATCATCATGCGCATCCCGGTGGCCTCCGGCCTGCTCGTCGCCGTCGGCGCCGACCGCCTGCTCGCCGCCCTCCCCATCTGACCTTCCCCACACAGGAGTTACCACCATGAGCGGGTCCCTCATCGGCACCATCTCGGCCTCGGGCGTCTGCCTCGTGATCACGGTCTGGCTGCTCGTCGGCCACCGCGGCAAGGGCAAGCTGGCGAACCAGCACGAGGATCACCACACCTCGTACTGGATGTTGGCGTTCGGCCTGTTCAGCCAGGGCGCGGCCCAGGCGTTCAGCGCCCCCAAGCAGGTCGGTGACGCGGTCACCGCCTCCATCGACAGCCAGTTCAACGCGGGGGCCGGGGCGATCGCGCTGATCATGTTCATCATCCTTTTCGGCACCAAGCCGCGCTGGTGGAAGGACGTCGTCTGCGGGGCGACGCTGCCCGCGTCGGCCATGGCCGCCGGCGGCGTGCTGGCCATCCCGTTCACCGTCGCCGGTTCGTTCCTCCACGGCCTGTTCGGGGTGGCTGCCTGATGAGCACCAGCGTGGAGCACACCGAGCAGGACCAGGACGTCGAGGTCGAGGACGTCGAGCTGGACCAGGACGTCGAGGACGTCGAGGACCAGGTCGAGGACGAGGACGAGGGGGAGGGCATGGAGGAGCGGGTCGAGGCGATGGCCCAGGCGTTCACCGTCCGTCTGCTGGCCGCCGTCCTGGTCGTGCGGAAGAGCACCACTACCGCCTGCGTGCCGGTGCGGGCCGTCATCACCGGCAGCCCGTACGTGTGGGCCCGGCTGTGGGCGCCGGTCGCCAGCCGCCTCGGGGAGCACTCCGAGGAGCGCTCGACCATCGCGGCCGGGCTCAGCCAGGCCCGGGCCGCCGAGCTGGCGAAGCTGACCGACCCGGTCGCCATCGCCACCAAGAAGGCCGGCTACGCCGAAGCCGACAAGGCGGCCCGGAAGGAGCAGTTCAGCCAGCTCGGCAACATCGGCATCGGCGTCGGCATCGCCGCCTTCCTGGGCATCCCCATGGCCTGGCAGTTCATCGGCCCGTGGGTGTCGACCATCGCCTGGTCCTGCATCGGGCTGTGGTGCGTGGCCGCGATGGCCCACGCGCCCAAGGCCCGTACCGCTCCGAAGCCCTCTCCCCGGCCCATCGTGACCACCGCCTCCGGCACCGGCACGACGGCCACCACCGCCCCCGCTCCGGCCCGGGCCGAGACCCGCCCCACGACCCTGTCCCCGGCGGAACTGATCACCGCTCTGGAGCGCATGGTGGCGCTCCGCGCGATGAGCGACGGCGGCCTCGGCAAGGTCCACCTCGCGGAGGCCCTCGTCTCCTTCCAGCGCAGCGGCCTCTACCCCGGTATGAAGACCCGCGATTTCAGCCCCATCGTCAAGGCCACCGGACTCCCCACCGACGAGGGCGTGAGGGTCGGCAAGAAGGTGACCACGGGCCTCACCTTCAAGCTCCTCCAAGCCCACCTCGGACGCCCTCCCCAGGCACCCGCCCAGCAGGCCCCCGCGGCCTCCCCGGCGACAGCCGTCTGACCCCTCCCCGACCACCTCCCACCCAGCCCCCGTCCGGACCCCCGGACGGGGGCTCTTACGTGCTCACCCCCGGCCGCCCGCTCCGGGGTCCACCGGCCCACCTCCCGGGGCCGCTCTCGGGTGCTCTCCGCCGGCCTTCTCCAGCCCCTCTCCGGACCCCCTCCCCCGGGTCCGGCCCTGACCCCTCTCGGCTCGCCTACAGACCGGCTCCGACCTGCGAAAACAACTCACCTACACGCCCGCCTACAGCCCAACTACACGCCTCGCCAACACCCGTCCCGGAAGGGGCTGCAGTCCCGCCCGGCGGCCCCCTGGCGGACCTTCGTACCGACCCGGCCGGAGCGATCTCAACCGATCCGGCCCCGGCAGCCGGGGCGGTCTGCCACCCTCGGAGCGGACCTACGGAGGAGATCGGGATGGGCTGGCCCTACCGCTACCGGTGCGGCGTCTGCCGCACGCTGAGCGAGCACGACGGCGAAGTCGAAGCGCTCATCGAGCAGCGCCATCACATCGACGCCGTCCACCACGGCCGCCAGCCCGAGGGAGACCAGGTCGTCCCGCTCGAAGCGTCCGAGCTCGGTACCGGCGGCGGCGGGCCCTGGCTCCCGAAGCCGACCATCGACCGGCGCGGCCAGGGCATGGTGCTGCTCAGCACCTTCCTGTTGCTCCTCCTCGGGTGGGGCCTCTACTCGCTGCTGCCGACCACCCGCTGACCTCTCGACTCGTCACGTGACGAGTCTGGAAGCGAGGAGGGTGGTCCGGGCCACCGGCACCCGGTCCGCTCCTGCCGCCGGAGGGTGCGCGCGCTCGCCTCACGACTGCCTCCGGCGGGCCACCTCCAAGGGGGTCGGCTCCGGTGATCTTGGTGTCTGGCCGTGGGTGGGTGGTGCGGGCCGTGACGCGGGTGGTCCCCTCGGCGGACGACTCCGAACCCTGCCACCCCCGACCACCACCACCCGGCCAAGCCCGCCGAAGACTTTCGCCGGCTCCGCTTCGCTCCACCGCCGAAACTCCCCGACGGGTCGCCCGCCCAGGGGCGGACGAGCCGGGCGGCGGCGGCCGGGCGCGGACACCACCGCGAGCCGCCCACCGAGGGGACCACCCGCGAGCCCGACCCTTGGGGCAAGGACGATGGCCGGCCGCCGCGAGAGCGGCCAGCACCGCCCCGGTTCCGAAACGGAACGACGGCGGCGTCCGAAGCGGAACGGCCCGCCGATTCCGAAACGGAACGGCCCACACCCGGCGGGCACCGCCGCAGCGCCAGCCGCCGCACCTCCCCGAACCCCAACAACACCCAGCCGTGCCAACACCTGCGAGCACTACGCCGACCCGCAGCACCAGAACCACTGCACAGAGAAGTAGTCGGAGCTCTGCCGGGTGGTTGTCCCCGTGCGCTGACCTGCGGAGATCGTGTTGTCCCGGGGCTGTCCCGAGGCAACCGCAGGAGCAACCGCAGGGACAACTGCAGGGGCAACCGCAGGAGCAACGGCAGGGACAACCGCAGGGGCAACCTCCGGCCGGGCCCGGCCGCGGCCTCGACGGCGACGTCCTGGTGCTCGTCGCCCTGGTCGACGTCGCCGAGCGGCAGAGCGAGGGGCGCGGCGCCCCAGGGGTGACAGCCACCGCCCCGCCCCGACCTCGATCACGCGGTGGCCAGCCGACGGCGGCCGGGACCGGCGGGGGGTCGTCACCACGACCCCCCGGGCGGTTGCTCCGGAGGTTGCTCCGGGAGTTGCCCACCGGGTTGCCCCGGAGGTTGCGCACCGGGTTGCTTCGGAGGTTGCTCCGGGACAGCCCCGGTGCAACACAGTCTCCGCAGGTCAGAGCCGGTGCAACATGGCCGGTAGAACGCCGACTACTTCTCTGCGGGGCCCTCCCCCGCCGAGCAGTGCACCTCGGGTGTCCCGTACGGCCCGGTGGAGATCAGCGCGCGGGCGGGCGCGGGCCGCCGGCCGGACGCCGCCGACAGCCGACCGGCCGGTGCACACCCCCGGCGGCGGGGGTGCGCACCCGGGGTGTGCGGGGTGCGCACCCCCGTGTGAGCTGGCGTGATACGCCTCGCACCCGTGATACGTGCGACGGGTAGCACCCGTGCTACGGGTGCGTCTGGCCGGTCCGCCGGAGGTGGTCGAGGACCAGGTCCTGCTGCTCGGCGGCCAGGCGGAACAGCAGGCTGACGACCTGGTGCTTCGGGACGCGGGTGGCGAAGTGCAGCTCGTCCACCGCGCGGGCCAGCGCGTCGGTGGCCTCCCGCTCGGCGTACCAGCTGCGGCGGGTCATCTCCACCTCCGCATTCACCAGCTCGGGCGCCGGTGGGTCGGCCACCGGACGGGAGCGCCGGCTGCTCTCGGGCATCCGGGCCGCGATCCGGCGGCGCTCCTCCTCGGTCAGCTGGTCCGGGCTCGTCAGCTCGGGCACCACCTGGTCCGCGGGCGGGGTCATCCTCACCTGGCGCACCATCAGGCGGCCGTCCCCTCTGCCTCGCGGATCTCCGACCACACGGCGCGGTAGTCGTCCAGGTTGGTCGGGCAGGTGTCGATGGCCCGCTCGTACTCGACCCGCTGCGGGATCACCGCGTCGAGCACCGGCCGCTCCTCCGCCTCCAGCTCCCGCCGCGCGTCGGCCGGCTGACTGGTCCGCGCGTCGCAGCACGTCAGCAGGACGTACACCGCGAACCCTCCGCCCTCGTGCCCGGCGGCCGCGGTGCGGGCCTGCTTGAAGGTGGCGCCGAGCTGCTTGCGGTCGGCCTTCGACGGGGCGAGCGTGACGATCAGCCGGGTCGCCTTCTCCAGCACGTCCGCGAGCAGCGAGGCGTTGCCGCCGCCGACGTCGACCACCACGTGGTCGAACTCCTTGCGCAGGTGCGTGACGTACTCGCCGAGATCGGCGAACGGATACCTCTCCACCGTGAACGGCAGCGGGGTGCCCGCCAGGGCCGCGTCGCGGGCCCAGCCGTAGGCGGTCTGGCTGACGCTGTCGGCGTCGACCACCACCACGGTGAACCCGAGGGACCAGAGCACCAGCGCGAGGTACACGGCGGACGTGGTCTTCCCGGCGCCGCCCTTGAGCATGGCCACCACGGTGACCTCGCCCGGGCCGGGCGATGTGCCCAGCGGGGTCTCGATCCTCGGCAGGTCGATCGTCACCTTGGTCCTCCTCGGCAGGGTCCGTCCGCGGCCCACTGTCGCACGCGAGATACGCGTATCACCCCAGGAACGCGCGGGCCGCCGGCCGACGTCGGCGACGGCCTGGTCCTCGTCTCCGGACCGGGGGGTCGTCGTGACGACCCCCCGAAGCGCGGTCTCGCCTACAGGGTCGGCAGCGGCATGGCGATGCTTCCGATGACGCCGTCCATCGCGTCGTTGAGCACCGCCGTGCGCTCGGTCGGCGTCATCGCGGTGAGCGCGGCCACGGCCTGCTTGGTGTCCAGGGAGAGCATCGCGTCCCCGGCCGCGCCTGCGGTGACGCGCGGCAGCTTGACCCCGCGCAGGGCGCGGCGCGACGGCGGGCTGATCACCGTCCCGCCGTTGGGGCCGAGCAGCTCCAGCGCGGTGTCCGGCATCGAGGCGCCGACCAGCTGGCGGCGGTTGAGGGTGCCGAGCACCCAGGTCGTGAAGATCCTGCCGAAGTCGTCGGTGAGCTCCGCCGAGAGCTCGGCGATCAGCCGGTCCTGGCACGGCAGGCACTTGTCGAGGCCGGCGGCCACCAGCAGGTCGCAGCGCTCCGAGTTCCACGACTCCTCACCGTCCGGGAGCCGGTGAACGCCGCCGCTCTTGCACATCTGCTCAGTCATGCGCAGACCGTACCGAGACACCACTTCGAACAGCCCTCGAACTCCACCAACCTCCACCCGACAGCAGGACCACGAATCCAAGATCCACAACGGGCACAGCTCAGACACTCCGAGACGATCAAGGCACCGACCCGAGCAGCCCACTCCTATGCATCACGACCCGACGGCAGTCCAGACACCTCTTGCAGATGGTTCTGATCATGGTCCGCGCGGGCGCGGGGAGACCGCCCGTTCAGTCTCCGAACGGCCCGGCTGTTCTGCTTCCGAACGCCGCCGTGGTTCTGCTTCTGAACGGCCCGGCCGACCGGCCTCCTCGCGCGCGTGCGCGATGCAGTTCCCGCCGGCCTTCCGCTTCCGCCGGTCCGCCGGGCCAGCAGAGGGTCCCGTACGGAAGAAGTCGGCGCCGCCCGAGAGGTTGTCCCACCCCCTTGTCCCGCAGGTCAGACCCCTTGTCCGCGCGGCCGCCGTCGACCGGTCTGCGGAACCCGAAACGGGACCCGAAAGAGCACCCGAAAGAGGACTCCAACCGGGACCCCGAAGAGGACCCGAAACGGAACCAAGATCAAATGGAGGACTAAGGTATCGTCACGCCGCGCGTGCCGATACGGGCCGCAGGCCGCTCCTCCGGTCGGGGGTTTCCGGCCTCGATCCGCGGCCGCCGACCGGCGTGGACGCCGCCCGATCCGGGGCCCGGAGTTCACCATCGGCAGCATGGACGACACCTCGTACGTCACCCAGCTCTCCGCCGAGCTCCGCTCCGCCCTCGACTGCGGCGACGTCGACCCGGGCCCGGCGCGGGCCTGCGCCGAGCTCCTCGACTCCCCCGCCGGCGCGCGGCTGCTCGGCCGCCTCGGCCGGATCGCCGACACCGCCGAAGCCGAGCTCTAGGTCAGCCACCGCACCGAGGGCGCGGTGCTGTCCGGCGCGTACGGCGGCCCGCCACGGGAGCGTCCTGGACGCGCCGGGCGGTGCCGAGCAGGGCCCGGGTCCCGGGCGCGGCAAGCGCCCGGGTACCACGGGCAGCAACCCGGGTTGCACCCCCTCCGACGGCCGGGTGCGCACCCCGGTGCCCACTGCCCGGAGGGGGTGCGCACCCCGTGCACACCTCCGGGAACGACGGTGCCCGCTCCCTGATTCGTCACGTGACGAGTCCGGAAGCGGGCAGGGTCGGCGGGCGGTCAGACGGGGCGGGCCGCCGTCTCCTCGACGTACGGCGTGAGCGCCCGCGCCACGCTCTCCAGCGCGGCCTGGACGTCGAGGTGCGCAGCGCCGCCGAGTTCGCCGGCCTTCACGTCCCCACGGATCTGCACCGGGGCACCGCGCCGCTCCTGGCCCAGGTGGACCGTCGCGGAGTGCTCCCCGTCCGGCAGCACCACCTCGACCGTCACCGCGCCGATCACCGCCTCCCCGGTGTCGAGCCGGTCCATCTGCCGCTCGAAGCTCCGCTCGGCCAGCAGCCCGGCGGACACCTTCTCGCCCAGGTGCCGGTGCACCGCCTCCAGCGCACTCTGCAGCCGGGTGACGACGTCCTCCCCCGCGGCCACCACCTTGTCCGGGTCGGAGGACTCCATGAGGTCGCCCAGCGCCCGGTAGGCCAGCGCCATCTGCCAGGCCGCGGTGGCGATCGGCGCCGGGTTCTCCGTCACCATCGACGGCAGCACCTTGTCCTGGGCGTCGATCCCGATCCGGCGCACCGGGCCGGGCGTCAGCGCCTGGAACGCCGGCTGCACCCGCCGGTGCCCCTCGGCCCCGCTCACCGCTGGCCCGCCTTGGCACGGGAGGCGATGTAGTCGATCAGGGTGTCCGGCCGGTGCGGGGCCCACTCGCCGCTCTGGGCGGGTGGGGCGTACTCGCGGCCCTGCCCGGCGAACACCTCGGCCAGCACGGTGTGCAGCGCCTCCGGGGAGGCGAGCAGCGGCACCGGGAGCTTCTCCCAGTCGTCGTCTCCGTTCACCTCGCTGAACTCGTTGATCAGCGGGGCCCAGTGCCAGCCGTCCTTGTCGTCCCAGCTGACGGTGATCCCCCACGGCCACGCCTCGACCAGCGGCGGCACCATCGCGGGCGTCAGCTCGTCGCCGTGGACGTCGAGGGTGGCCGGGATCAGCCGGTCGCCCATCTCCCTGGTCTCGGCCCTGGTGGCCTCGCGGGGCTCGGTGCGGCGGAACCACAACTGGATGACCAGCAGGCCCGTGTCGGTGCGGTCGGTGATCCACTCCTCCGGGGCCCGCCAGCCGTTCGGGCCGTCGATGTGGGCGACGGCTTCGGCGTACGCGGCCTGCGGCCGGCGGTGCTCCTCGACGCTGCTCACAGGGCGGCCTCCGCCTTGTCGTTGGCCCGCTCCATCAGCCACACGATCCGGCCGATCTCGTGCAGTCCGCTGTGGAGCTCCAGCCGGTTGGCGCCGGAGAGCCGGACCACCCGGGTCTCCAGGCCCTCCTCGATGAGCTCGATGGTCTGGTAGGCGTCGGTCGAGGTCAGCCGGACCGTCAGCCTGCGGCCCTTGGCCATGAGCAGCTCCGCCGTCAGCGAGCCGACCACGGTCAGCCCCTCCTCCAGGCAGCTGTCGATCAGCCCGCGGTGCCGGGCCTCCAGCTCGTCGGCGGGCACCGCCTCGACCAGGTGCTCGCGCATGTGCCCGGCCGCCCGGTGGAGGTGGTCGAGCGTGAACTCGCCCTCCGCGAGGTGGTCGATCGGGACCTCGGCCCGCATCACGCTGTGGAGGCCACCGAGGCTGATGCCCATGTGAGCGCCCGACTCGGAGAGCTGGTCCCGGCCGCCCTTCAACCTCGCGGAGGGGCCGAACACCTCGCTGGCGTGCTGGGCCACGTCGCGCACCTGCTTCGGGTCCACCGGCGCGGCCGGCTGGAGCATCCCCCCGCGCGTCGCGTTGGTCTCGTAGGTCGTCATCGTCGTCTCCCCTTCGTCGGTGATGGTGCTGGTGGTCAGTCGGTCAGTGGCACGGGCTGCAACTGGAGCTCACCAGCTACCACGGTGAGCTCGGCCTGGCCCTCGATCTGCGGCCGGTCCGGCCCGGCCTGGTCGGCCTCGGGCTCCGTCTCGACCGCCTTGCGGACCTTCGCCGCCGTCTTCGCGCCGAGCGTCCCGAGGATCCGGTCGAGCTGCTTCTGCTGCCGGTCGTGGATCGCGGTGATCTCGTCCTGCCGCTTCCGCTCCTCGTAGGCCCGCTGCTTGCACCCGGCCTTGCAGTACCGGGGCGCCGGGCCGGACTTCTTCGGCGCGGCGAACGGCGTCCCGCACCAGACGCAGATCCGGAGCTGGGCGGTCGGCTTGGGCTGCGGGGTCTCCGCCGGCTGCTGTTCCTCCGCCATCACAGGCCCACGCTGAACGCGGTGAGAGCCGCGTCGGTGCCGGTGCCCCTGCTGGCCTTGATCACCGCGACCATGTACCGGCCGTACGCCTCCTCCCGCTCGGCCGTCAGCTGGATCCGCTCCTGGCCCGCCCCGGCCCGGACGATGGCCAGCAGCTCGGCCCGGCCGTCCACCTCCCGGTTGACCACCGCGTTGATCGCGCGGCTGGCCCAGGCGGCGACGGTCGCGCCGTCGGTGCCCTCCCCCGTCCACCACGGGGCGTGCCGGTCACCGGCCACGTCGTCCAGGAGCGCCGCCAGGTCACCGTCCGCCTGGGTCAGCTCGTCCCGCAGCCAGGCCAGGCGGACCAGGTCCTCCCCCTCGACCTCGACGTCGAGCAGCTGCACCAGCTCCGTGCGGCCGTCCGCGCCGATCAGCATCGGCACGCCGGGCACCAGGTCCGCCCGGCCGTAGACCACGTCGGCCATGCCGGACCCCAGGACGTCCAACACCCGCAGGTACGACTGGTAGACCGCCTCCCCCTGGTCACCGGGCAGCGGCGACCACGA
>NZ_JACHJR010000002.1 GCF_014203705.1 Kitasatospora gansuensis | reverse complement strand
CATGCTCTTCCCTCCGCTCGGGCAGGCCCTCGGCGGCGGTGGCGACTCATCAGGCACCGCGCGACGTCGTGGCATCGGCAGCAACGACTACTTCGACAGGTACGTCGCCTTCGGTGTCCCGGACGACGACCTGTCGGAAACCGCATTCACCAGGGGCCTCGACCAGCTGGCGGACGGACCCCCGGGGCCAGAGGTAGCCGAACTTCTTCTGCGGCTGGAGAACGACACCCAGCGCATCGGCCGGCGCATCAGACAACGGCTGGACGCCGGCACGCCGGTGCCTTCCACCGCGCTGCTGCTCGAGCTCGCTGACCGCTACGGCTCGCTGACCGCACAAGCCGAGGGCTTCCTCAGAGCCGACATGAGCGCGCGCTTCCTCGCACAAGACCTCTTCCGCAATCTCCCAGCCGACGCACGAGCAGACGTCCTGCACCGCATGGCCGCCACCCCACAGGGGACCATGCTCGCCAGCCGGGTCCTGTACGACACCACCGAGCCCAGCAGCACCGCACCCGCCTTCGCCCAGGAAGGCGACACCTGGGTCCAGGAAGCCCGCACCAGCCTCGTAGCGCGACTGCGCGAGCACCTGACAACGCCCGGACCACGCCCCACCGACCAGCTCACCGACTCTGATGTCGACCTCATCTGGAACTGGCGCCACATCGACCACGCAACCGCCCGGGCCTGGATCCGTCAACGCCTCGACGACGGTACCTGGCAACTCCTGCCGCTACTCACCAAGATCGTCCGCCCGCCCCGCACCCCATGGGGCGCAGTCGACGCCGACACCCTGGCAAACCTCGACGCCCTGATCGACCGAGCCGAGGTCTACACCGTCCTCGACCAGACACAAACCACCCCCGACCCAGACCAGGCACGGCTCCTCGAAGGACTCCGCCACGCCCGCGACCGCGGGCGCACCGAAACAATCCAACAACCCACCAGCGGCCCAGCAGAAATGACCAACGACCAAGACACCTGACAACCCAGCCAACTGACAGAGAACCCGCTGGCCACACGATCACAGAAGCAGCCCAACCACCCAGCTAAGGAGACGGTGCGCTACCCGAGCAGCAACCACCTAACTGAACAGCACAGGCCACAACCCCGGCCCCTGATCACGGGTGTGTCCAGTGACTGGTGTATCTGATGTTGTGTGAGTTACCGGCGGCTGATGGAGAGTCGGCCGTCGAAGGCGATTTCGACGTAGCCAGGGCGTCCGTGCCGCCCAGGACGAACGCGGCGATCGTCTCGTTGACCGCCATCGCGTGCTGGGCACCTGTGCGCCCGGCGCCCCGGGCCGTCGATCCCATCTCCGAGCGGAACAGGCCCAGCACCTGCCCGGCCGCCTCCAGCCCGGCCGTACCCTCCAGCCGCCACGTCTTGTGCCCGGTCTTCGTGTTGCCGTCCGAGGCGACCAGGTTGTGCAGGGCGAGGTCCCGCAGGCCTTGGCGGATCACCGTGTTCGACGCCGCGCCGGGGCGCAGCAGGCGCTGGAGCTGGTCGGCGGTGGCGACCTTGAGGACGCCGAGCGCGCCGAGGACGTCGGATCGCAGCGGGGCGGTCGAGCCGTTCGGCCAGAGCCTGCCGCGCCGGTAGGCGGTGCGGCCCGGCCGGGATCGCCAGCCCAGCCTGTCCGGCTCGGCCGGTGCGGCCGGATCGGCGGCGTGCTCCTGGCCGTCGGTGTCGTGCGCGCTGTCGTGCGGCTGGGCGGGGCGCTGCGGGGTGCTCACGGGCTTCTCCCAGGGTCGGCGGTGAACTGCTCTGCTCCGAGGGATATCCCGCCGCTCCGACAGCCGCCAGCCACTTTTCCACCCCATCCCACCGCCCGGCCCGAAAGGGCCCGCGCCGCGCGCCACTCTCCCCATTCCGCGCGGACGGCATCAGCCGGACGCAGGAAATAGAAAGCCCACCGCAGGTGCCGAACCCAACTGACCAACCGACAACTACAACAGCAACTACAACAGCCAAAGCAGAAAGACGGGAAAGAAGGGTCGTCAGGACTGGGGAACGGCCCCGATCCGGGCCCTGAACTGCCGGTTCTCCCACCTTGGAGGCGAAGTGCCCGGTAGGGGCAGTGGGAGGGGAGACGGCAGGGGCGGCGGTAGCGCACCGTCAAACTAACCGGGGTCTCCAAGGTACCGGTGAGTTTCCTTGGAGGGCCATCAAGGAAACTCACCGCCACCTTGATGGCCTATCAACGCAGGTCAGAGCAGGTCTTCCAAGGTTTCTCACCAAAGGTTGGACGGGACGGGATGGCGGACCAGTTTTCGGACCGGTTAGAACCCTGGGCACCTTGGAACGGGTCGTTATGCAATCGTTATATCTTGGATCCCTTGATGGTGAGAAATCCGGTGAGTTTCGTGGGGTTTCATCTCTCCAGCACGGGAGCGGCCCGTGCTGGAGATCCGAGGAGTGCATCCGTGAACGGGGAACTGGAGACCGACCACGACGTCCTGGTGACGCTCGCCCGCTTTTCCCTGGCCACCGCCGAACAGCTCCACCAACTGCACGGCGGGCAGGCCGGAATCAAGCAGACCCAGAAACGCATGGACCGCCTCCACACCGAGGGCCTGGCGGAATTCGTCACCCTGCCGCAGGCCGGACGCGCGAAGGCCTGGCACCTCACCGAGGCCGGCTCCGCCGTCACCGCGACCTTCCCCGCCGCCCGCCGCCCGGACCTGGTCGCCGCGCCCGAGCAGACAGCCCTGCGGTACGGCCGCGGCCACCTCCTCGCCCTCGGCCAGATCCACTGCGCGTTCGTCACCGACGCCCGCGCCCGGGGAGAGGGCTGCGGCCCGCTCGACCTGGTCCCCGCCCCCGAGCACCCCACCGACCCGGCGGCCCCGGCCGGACCGGCGTACCGGCCCGCCGCCGAACTCGCCTACACCGCCACCATCGACGGCCGCCGCCGGCGGCTGCGCGCCTTCATCGAGCTCCACGACCCCAGCACAGGCATCGAGCAGACCGCCGAGCAGCTGGCCGCCTGTGCCCGGCTCTGGCACCAGCCCGGCCCCGGTGGCACCGGCTGGGCACGGGAGCGCCGCTGGCGGCCGTTCCCGGCCCTGCTGGTCGTCCTGACCGGCACCCGGGCCGCCGAGGGCGAGAGGGTGGTGGAGGACCTGCTGCTGGCCGCCGAGGAGAACCCGGCCACCCCCGACTGCTGGCCGCCCTCCCGGCCGGCGCCGCCCGCCTCGAGGACCTCATCGAGCACGGACCCGCCGCCCCCGTCTGGTACCCACTCTCGAACGAAGGCCGGCCGCCGTGCGGCTGGACCGAGCTGTAGGGGGCCCTAGCGTTATCGCAGGGTTGAACACTTCGTTCTGCCAGCACAGAACAAAAGCGCAGGGCCGAAGAGGGCACCAAGGTTCCTCCCCGGCCCTCACCAATGCATTGACCTGCGGTTTTTTTACCTGGTCTCCAAGGTATCCGGGGCCAGCGCCGCTCGGCCTCACGCACCCAGACCCGCAGCGTCTCGTGGTTGACGCCCAGGTCCCTGGCCACCGCGGCGTACGTACGCCCCGGGCTCGCGCGGTACAGCGCGACGGCATCAGCCCGGAACTCAGCGGTGTACTCCGACGTCCCCAACGGGAACTCCTGTCCTATGGATCTTCACAATCCCTTGGTCAGGGTGTCCTCGATCAAGGGGAAACGCGCCCCAAGATGCACTAGGGCCTTGGCAAGCGGCATCCACTGCCCGGTCGGGTCGCCGCAGTCCAGCACTGGCCTGCGATGTCGAAGTGAGACCCCGGCCACGGAATCACACTTTCGAGTGGATCCGTGGCCGGGGTCTCGCCGCCAGGCGCGCGGGCCTGTTCCTGGTGGGTGCAGGCCCGCGGGGACTGTACGAAAAGAAGCTGACACTCCCAGCGGACCCCGCTGGCGGGCGCACAGCCGCCAGCGGGGTCAGGTCTTCTCTCGGATCAGCGTTGCCGCACCCTGAACCGGGGCCCTTGCGGTTGATCACGTACACCCTCGACCACGGGTCAGTTCCGTACAGTCCCAACTGCGGCCCTGAGCGTGCTCGATTGGGCCTGACATGGAGTGCTGCGGGCCTGCCCCGGGGTGGGTGCAGGCCCGCGGGTGGGTGGGTGTCAGCTGGTGTAGAGGTTGGTGACCTGTGCGGTGGTGAGGGGGTAGGGGTAGGTGCGGACGTCGCTGACTGATCCGCTGGCCTGGTTGTCGGCGGCGTAGTTGTTGGTGGCGCAGGCGCCGATGCTGACCTGGCCGGTGGCGTTCCAGGGGGTGGGGTTGGTGTCGGAGCCGGCGTACTGGCCGTTGACGTAGAGCGTCATGGCTTTGGTGTCGGCGTCGAAGGTGGCCACCAGGTGGGTCCAGGTGTTCAGTTGGGGCGCGGTGGTGGCGTTGGCGTGGTGGTAGATGCCGGTCCCGTAGTCGTCAGTGCCGGGTGCGACGAAGGCCCAGGCGTTGTAGGCCTTGGAGTACTGGAGGTAGTAGGCGCCGCGTTGATTGCCGTTCTGGGTGACGAAGGTCTGGAAGGTGTCGGTGTTGGTGAGCTTGACCCAGGCGGAGACGGAGTAGCTCTTGGTGGTGTCGAGCGAGGGTTCGGCGGTTTTGAAGTAGGTGCCGTTGAGGTTGGCTGCGCTGTCAGTGGTGTTCTTGTGGTCGGTGGTCCAGCTGAGGGCGCCGATGGGACGGGCCTTGTTGGTGCCGGAGCTGTCTGATAGCTGGGTACCGTCGAAGCCGGTCTTGTTGAGGGGCCACTGGTCGGCGCCGTTGCTGGTGGTCAGGACGGTGCCGGCGTAGTTGATCCACTCCCAGCCAGGGGCGGTGGTGGTGCCGGTGCGCCTGCCGGTCCAGGTCTGGATGTCGCCGGCTTGGGTGATGGCCCACATGGTGGAGCTGCCGCTGCCGGTGAGGTCGCCGTCGGATCCGATCCTGGGCCAGGTGGTGTAGTCGACGAGGCCGATCTTGACGCTGGTGGCGATGCCGGTGATGACGGGGTAGGTGCTGGTCTCGCCGAACGGGTCGCTGACGGTGTCGCTGCCCTGGGTGAAGGTGTAGGCCCACACTTCCTGGGTGGTTCGGTTGCGTGCCCAGATGCCGGGGTGCCCCTGTCCGGCCCAGTCTCCGGCGGAGATGAGGTCGACGTTCTTCCAGCCCGCCGGGGAGATCTTGATGGGGTTGCCGAAGGTGTATTCGTCGGGGGCGGGGTAATACCAAAGGGCGCCGTCACCTGCGGGGTTGGTCTCGACTGTGAGCAGGCCGGTGCGGTTTTTGAACTTGTTGCCGGCGTCGAGGTTGGTTGTCGAGGGGTCGCCGAGTGCCGCGATGCTGGCTGTTGTTGACCAGTCGGTGGCGAAGTACCCGATGCAGTCCGTGCCAGAGATGGTTGCGTTGCACGTGCTGGGCTTGCTGAGGGAGATGGAGCTGTCGAGGAGTCCGGTGATGCCGGAGTTCCCGGGATTTTTGTAGAGCTTCAGTGTGGGGTCGCCGTCCTTGTGGGCGATGGCTTCGTCAACGTTGGTGCCGCCGTGCAGGCTGCCGCGGTGGGTGATGCGGTAGTCGGGTCCCCATGATGTGCCGTTCGGGGCGCTGGTGGCCTTGGCCGCGAGGTTGGTGGTGGCGCTGGTGGCGTTGGGGTTGCCGGGGATGGTGTAGGCGCGGAGGTTGCCGACGGAGTCGGCGGCGAGGATGTCGGGGGTGCTGTCGCCGGTGATGTCTCCGAAGACCGGGGCCTTGCCGTTGGGGTTCCAGGGGACGTAGAAGGCGTACTGACCGGCGGGAGAGAGGTTGCCTGCCTTGTCCTGGGCCTGGACGTAGAGGATGTTGGTGCCCCACCGGGTGGGGGTGACCGGGATCTGGCTGGTGGGCATGGAGGTCCCGCACTGCCAGGCCGCACCCGCGAGCTGGGGGTCGAGGCTCCAGCGCAGGCAGGCGAGTCCGGAGGCGCCGAGTCCGCTGGGGTTCGGGTCGGTGGTGCCGGTGATGGGGATGTTTCCGGTCTTGCCCACGGTGAGCGTGGTGACCTGGCCGTTGCCGGAGGGGGGGAACTGGGTGTTCAGGTCGCTCGCCGTTGCCGGGAAGGACACCGTCGGGGGCGTCAGGTCGGCCTTGAAGTGGCAGGTCGCCGTTGGGGGCGACCAGTCCACCATCTGGTCACCCGCGAAGATTTTGAAGCCGTAGGCATGGCCGTCCTGAATCGCACCGGCCTTGACCTTCCACGAAGCGGTGGTACCGCTGCCCACCAGAGCTGACCAGCCGCCGTCGACGTCGGGGGCGCCGGGGAGGTTGTAGTCCCAGATGTGGGTCCAGGAGTAGAGCTGGGCCTGGACGGGGCTGGAGACGGTGGCGTCCAGGGAGATCGCGCCGGCCTGCTGCGAACCTGCGCCGACCCACGCCCAAGCGCTGGAATCGCTGCTGTCACAGGCCTGGTAGCCATCGGGCGAGGGCGCGATGCGCGGCGCGGGCGAGGCAGCAGGGTTGGTGGGCTGGTTCGGGATGCGGTCGTACTCGATGTACAGCGACGGCTGGTAGGTGAAGCGCTTGAACGCGTTCTGGTTGCTCTCGTTGCCGAAGAGGCCGAAGGTGAGCTGGCCGTTGTTGACGTAGGTCTGGAGCGTGCCGGTGACGTTGTACTGGAACGGCACGTTGTTGTAGCAGTTGGCGTGGCCGGAGCCGGGAACGGTCTGCTGGCCGAGTGAGCCGCCGACCTTCCCGGGCTGGTTGCCCCACCTGGTGCCGCTGCCGATGGCACCGGTGAGGAACAGGTCCAAGGGGTACTTGTTGGTGCAGGACCAGTCCGCGGAGACGTACTCCTCGAGGTTCATCGTCGCGTAGTGGACGACCGCACCCCTGAGCGCGTTGATGTCGTACTGGTAGAACGTGCGGTACGTGTCGGTGGGACTGCAGCTGCCGCCGGCCGCGTAGTAGCCGCAGATGCCGACCCCGGGGTGGTCCTGGTCGTTGCTGCCGGTGCGCTGCCAGTTGTTGGCGTCGGTGTGTGCGGACTGGACCCAGGTCCAGGCGTTCGCCGAAGGGCCCCAGGGGATCCAGGCGGGGTCGATGAAGTACGGGGCCGTGCCGTGGTTGAGCAGATCCTGCGAGGGGGTCAGGCTCAGGCCGGCCGCGTCCGTGGTGACCGGCATCGTGGCGGTCTTCGAGTTCGCGCCGGGGCCATCCGCGGTGCTGACCGTCGCCGCCTTCGGGGTGGTGCTGCTGCTCGTGGCGCCGTCGGTCGGGCTCTGGGCGAGCATCCGAGGAGACGATGCGGTGGTCTTCGCAGCAGCAGCGGTGCTGCTGTCCCACATCTGCGGGGCCGGGGCCGTCCAGCGGGGCTTGCCGTCGGAAGCCGTGGCGGTCAGGTTGCCCGCCTGGTCGGCGCTGACCGTGACGCCGTCCAGCGCGGTCCCAAATCGGAGGGTCTTCAGCTGAGGACTGGACGCCGCGGCCTGGGTCTTGACCACGAACACAGTGGTCAGACCGCCGAGCTTCGTGGCGGTGACCTTCAGGTCCACGTCCGGCACGACGTTCGCGTACACCAGGCCGTCGCCGTCGGTGTCCACCGTCGGGGCGGGCAGTGGGAACGGGGCCGTCAGGGATAGCTTCTTGCCGTCCGCGCTGGCCATCGTCGCCAGCGGTCCGTCGCCGCCCTTGGACATCCTCAGACCCGAGGCGGAGGACTTCGGCGAGTACGTACCGTCCGTGTTCGCGGCGAGCGTCGCATCGAGCGCCACCCAGGCACTCCCGCGCCTCACGCGCTGCTGGTCGGGATGCGAGGTGAACGCCAGATGCCCGCCCGGGGTGGCCGCTGTCTCGGTGAACTCACTTGTCAGTGAGTCGATGACGACGTTCTGCCCGGTGGTCTTCGCCTTCGCGAGCGCCTGGTCCGCCTCCGCCGCCGGAGGCTGCTGCTTGGCACGCTCGGCGTCCACCGCTGCGATCTCACTCGACGACGGCATCGGGATCGAATCAGCGGCGAACGCGACAGGGGCAGTCAGGCTGAGGGCGACGGCGAAGGCCCCGCCGACCGCCATCAGGCGTTGAGCGGCTGGGCCGCGGCGGCGTCTGGTCACGGTGAGAAACTCCGATGCTGAGGAAACCGCAAGTGCGTTTGCACAGAGGTTGACAGCACGCTCACCCATATCAGTTGATCTTCACAATCTGAAACACCGTCACGTAGTCCGGTTTACGGTATTGACCGATGGTATGCGGCCCATGTGATATGAATCACTGCCTGGTCGTCCAAGGGGACCTTGACCTGCACATGTGCGTCATTGGTAGGCTCCCGCAGTTATTCTCATGATCATTTATGTCGGATTCTGAATCCGGCTGACTGGGGGATTTCTCCGTGTCATCAAAACCCACATCGAGTCGCTGGCGAACCATGCCACCGCGGCAAGGCAGAAATCTTGCCCTTGCCGTCGTGGCGGGCGTCGTCACATCACTGCTCGCTCCGGTGTCGGTGGCCGCCGCGGCCGGCCCGGACTACTCCCGCAAGTGGTCGCCCTCGAACACGGCATTGCCGAAAACCGCCTCCGTCGCGGGCAAGAGCATCGGCAGCATTCCGGTGACGGTGCCCAGCCACCCGGTGCCGCCCACCTGGCAGCCGCCGAAGAGTGCGCGGCTGGCCCCCAAGGGCCACGCCGAAGTCCGCATCGGCACAGTCCCCGCTGCCGCGCAGGCCCGGAGCACGGAGCAGAGTGCACAGGCCGGCCCCGAAGCCAGCGCCGCCGGTCTTCCCCTCTCACTCGCCCCGCTCGCCGGATCACCTGTCACCGACCAGGTGGTCCAGGTCGACGTAGTCGACCCGAAGGCCGCGACCGCCGCGGGCATCCCCGGACCGGTCCTGAAGCTCTCCCGCGACGGCGCCAAGGCCGCCGGCCAGATCCGCCTCACTCTCGACACCAGCACACTCGCCGAGAGCTACGGAGCGAACTGGGCCGCACGTGCCCATCTCGTGAGCCTGCCCGCTTGCTCACTCACCACCCCTGAGGTCGCAGGCTGCCTCCAGCAGAGTCCCGTGCCGTCTCACTACGACGCGGCCGCCAAGAAGCTCGTCGCCGACGTGACCCTCCCCGGAGACGACGGCACGGCCCAGACTCGAATCCAGTCCCTGTCCGCCGTCGCTCCCGCAGCGCCGGTATCCCAGCAGGGCACGGTCCTTGCGGCCGTGCCCGGATCCTCCTCCGGCGCGGGCACCTACTCGGCAACACCGTTGAATATCTCCCAGGCATGGTCGGCCGGATCGTCCTCGGGTGCATTCACCTACTCCTCCCCGATCCAGGTACCGCCCTCCCTCGGCAGCCAGGCACCCGCTGTTGCCTTGTCCTACGACTCCTCGTCCGTGGACGGCAAGACGTCCGCCACCAACGCCCAGGCGTCATGGATCGGTGACGGCTGGGATTACACCACCGGCTTCGTCGAACGCTCCTACCGGCCCTGCTCGAAGGCTGGCATCACCGGCTCCGGCGACCAGTGCTGGGCCGGAGCGAACCTGACGCTCTCTCTCGCTGGCCACTCCGGCGAACTCGTCCCCGACGACGCCTCCTGCCAAGCAGGCGCGCCCGCGGCGATGGAGCAGTCGAACTGCACATGGCGGCTCAAGGGCGACGACGGCAGCAAGGTCCAGTTCCTCACCGGTGCCACCAACGGCACCTGGAACGGCTCCTACATCAAGGTCACCGACACTGTCGGAACCGTCTACTACTTCGGCCTCGCCCACCTGCCCGACGCCTCCGGCAACCCGTCCGCCAAGGGCCCGGACTCGGGCTCTGCCTGGACCGTCCCGGTGTACTCGCCCAACAGTGGTGACCCGTGCTACGACGCAGCCAAGGGCAATGCGTCCTGGTGTCAGACGGCCTGGCGCTGGAACCTCGACTACGTTCTGGACCCGCACGGCAACCTCACCACCTACACCTACAACCCCGAGGCGAACTTCTACGCCCGAGGCGGCGGCCAGAACAGCGGCACCGGCGTCAACAGCTCCTACACCCGCGGCGGCGTCCTCGCCTCCATCGGCTACGGCCAGCTTCTGAGCGACCAGATCGCCGCCAACGGCACCTACAGCCCCGCCGCGAAGATCGAATTCGCCAGCGAAGAGCGCTGCGTCACCTCGACCACCGCCTGCAACCCGGCCAACCGCACCCCGGCCAACGCCGCGAACTGGCCCGACGTCCCCATCGACCAGCAGTGCGACCAAAGCGGCACCTGCACCAAGAGCGGGCCCACGTACTGGACCAGCAAGTGGCTGGCGAACATCACCACCAAGGTCCGCTACAACGGCGCTTACCAGGACGTCGACGCCTACGCGCTCACCCACCGCTTCGTCAACGTCGTCAACACCACCGAAAGCACCCAGGTCCCCTGGCTCGCGTCGATCCAGCGCACCGGCAAAGACACCCAAGCCTCCGCCACCCAGGTAACCCTGCCCCCGGTCACCTTCACCGAGATGCTGTTGCGCAACCGGGTCGACGGCACCAACCTGGTGCCCTCCCGCCCCGACTACAACCGGCCCCGCATCCAGCTGATCACCACCGAGACCGGCAGCACCATCGGCGTCGACTACAACCCCGCCGACTGCTCCCGCGTCAACAACATCATGCCGACCTCGGCGGACAGCAACACCCGGTCCTGCTACAACGTCAAATGGCATGTCCCGAACGAGCAGCCCAACGCCGACCCGGTCGACGACTGGTTCCTGCGCTACTCGGTCAACACCGTCACCGTGAACCCGAACACCCCGGGCGCGACGGCCATGACCACTGCTTACTCGTACGGCAATGCCGCCTGGCACCGCAACGACTCGCCCTTCACCGATGCGAAGGACCGCACCTGGGATGACTTCCGTGGCTACGCGAGCGTGACCACGACCGCGGGCAGCGGCAGCGACGGGCCCAAGTCGCAGAAGAGCGTCACCTATTACCAGGGCATGGACGGTGACATTCTCGCCGATGGCACAACGCGCAGCGCGAAGGTCGCGGGACCGATGAGCGGCCAGGTCACCGACTCCAGCTGGTTGTCCGGCGGGGTACTGGAGGACGACACCTACGACCAGGCCGGCGGCACGATCATCGCCTCCAGGGTCGGCACGACCTCCGGCCCTGTCAAACAGACGGCCACCCATGACCGCACCGGCTTGCCCGCCCTGATTGCCCGCTACGGCGCGACGACCTCGGTATCGACAGTAAAGTCCCTCACGGCTGACAAATCATGGCGCACCAGCACCACAACCACGACCAGTGACCCAGCGCAGAACAATCGCACGCTGACGTCCCTCTCCACCGCCGATGCAACCCCTGACATCTGCCATCGCACAACCTACGCTGTCGGCCCCGACCCCCAGATCACCGCTCTAATTTCGCAGCAGACGACTGTCAGCGGCACGAATGCGTGCACGGCGGCCGCGACCGAGCAGAACACCCTGTCGTGGACACGCGTCTACTACGACGGCAAGGCGCTCGACCAGGCTGGCGCCAAGGCCGAGCCGACGTCCAGCGAGAGCGTCGAAGGCTTCAACGGGACAAGCTCCAACTTCACGGTGAACTCGACCTTCACCTACGACAAGTACGGGCAGGTCCTCACCGTCACCGATCCCAAGGTGACCGACAACGCCCACACGGGCGGAGCGGTGGTCGCCACTAGCTACTCCGCGCCCCAAGCGGGTGAGCTGCCCACCAGCCTCACCGTGACCCGCCCGGCACCTGCCGGAGCGAGCGACCAGGCAACCGGTCGGAGCACGGTCACCACCCTCGACAGCGCCCGAGCCTTGCCCAAGACCGAAACCGACCCGAACAATCGTGCCACCAACGTCTCCTACGACGCACTGGGACGGACCACCGGCGTGTGGCTGGCCGGCCGCGCGACAGGCCTGTCGCCCAACACCGCCTACGCCTACGCCATCCCGGGTGTCGTCGGCGGCAAGGTAGTTCCGCCCAGTACGACGACGACGGCCCTGGTGGGTGTGGGCACCGGGGACACCTACAGCTCGGTGAGCTCGACGCAGATCATGGACGGCCTTGGTCGGGTCATCCAGACCCAGTCCACCCCCGCGGTCTGGGCCTACAACACCGGCCGGATCCTCACGGACACCGCCTACGACTCCCTCGGCCGCGTCATCCGCTCTAACGGCAGCTGGTACAACAACACCTCGGCGCCAAACACAACGCTCTACCAGACAACGACCGCGCAGGCTCCGAACCAGACGCATACTGCCTACGACGGCCTCGGCCGGCCGACCACAACCGAGTTCGTGGCGTTCGGAGTGGTCCAGGGCAAGACCACCACCGCCTACCCCGGCTCCGACCGCACCGATGTGTCCCCGCCCTCCGGGTCGACCCCCATCTCCACGGTCACCGATGCTCGCGGCCGTACTGCACAGATGTGGCAGTACAAAACCCCCACGGCCACCGGCAACGCCACTGACGCCGACGTCACCACCCTCACGTACACCCCCGCTGGACAGCCAGCGACCCGCAAGGATGCGGCCGGCAACACCTGGTCCTACTCCTACGACGTACGCGGCCGGAAGGTCTCGGCGACAGATCCGGACACTGGCACCACCACCACACGCTACGACAGCTCCGGCCGGGTCGGCTCGGTGACCGACTCCCGCAGCAAGAGCACCACCTTCGCCTACGACCTGCTGGGTCGTACCACCGCCACCTACGACGGCATGGCGGCCGACTCAGCCAAGCAGCTGACCGCACGCACCTACGACACCGTGCTCAAGGGACAGCCCTCCTCCTCCACCCGGTACGTGGGCGGAGCGACCGGGAAGGCCTACACCAAGGCCGTACTCACCTACGACACGGCGTACCACCCGACCAAGACGACGCAGACCATCCCGGGTTCGGAGATCGGCTCCGCCACGCCGTTCACCTACACCTACCAGGCGGCCTACGACCCGGTCACCGGCCTGCTCAAGGCCGACAACCGCTCAGCCGTCGGCAACATCGCCAGCGAGACCGTCAACTACAGCTACGAGACCTGGGGCACCCTTCAGTCCTTCGGCACCTCCGGCACTTCCTACGACCTGTCGAACGACTACGACGCCTACGGCAGATCGATCCGCACCACCGTCAACCCATGGGGCACGCAGATCGTCGTCACCAACACCTACGACGAGTCCACCGGCCGGCCCCTGTCCCAGTTCGTCGACAAGCAGACCGCCGCGACCGGCGCAGTCCAGCAGATGACCTACGCCTACGACGCCTCCGGCCGCATCACGGCCCTGCGCAACATCCCCGACAACGATCCCGCCAAGACCGACCTGCAGTGCTTCAGCTACGACTACCTCAGCCGCCTCACCACCGCATGGTCCGACACCGGCCAACTCGCCATGGCTCCCCAGCCCGCCGTCGGAGGAAAGGGCGCCTGCGCCAACACCACCCCCACCAGCGGCGCCGTCGCACCCGCGACGAACACGGTTGGCGGCGGCACCCCGTACTGGCAGGACTACACCTACGACCTGACCGGCAACCGCAGAACCTTCACCCAGCACAGCCCGGCCAGCGGAAGCACCCAGGACGCCGTCACGACCCAGACGTTCACCGCTCCCGGCACCGGCAACACCGGCAACGGAAACGGCGGGCCGCACGCCCTCACCAGCCTGGAAACCACGGTAAACGGCAGCACCACCGCCTACGCCACCAACAGCTACGACCAGGCCGGGAACACCACGGCCCAGTACACCTACGCAGCCGGCACCACCGACCTGACCTGGAGCACCGAAGGAAAGCTCGACACCTACCGGCCGACCGTCCAGATCCAGGGCATCGCCGGCAAGTGCCTCGCCATGCAAGGGGGAAGCAGCGCCAATAGCACCCCCGCCGAGATCGCGAACTGCGACGCAACCAGCGGCCAGAAGTTCGCCACCGGCGGCAACAAACTCAAGGTCTTCGGCGCCTGCCTGACCGCCATGGGCACCGCCGCAGGCTCCGCGATCCAGCTGCAGCCCTGCACCGGCGCCACCTCACAGACCTGGACGACGCGCGACGACGGCACAATCGCCAACGCCGCCGCCAACCTGTGCCTGGCAGTCCCCGGCGACGTCACCACCAACGGAACCGACGTCCTCCTGGCCGCCTGCGGGACAACCGTCCCCGCCGGCCAGAAATGGACCGTCCCCGACCAGTCCACCACCTACGTCTACGACGCCGACGGCAACCAGCTCATCCGCCACAACCCCGGCAAAACCACCATCACCCTCGGGAACGACGAACTCACCTACACCACCACCACCCCCACAAGCACCACCGGCACCCGCTACTACCAGATGCCCGGCGGCCTCACCCTCATCCGCCAAGGCACCACCTCCACCTGGCAGATCAACGACCACCACGGCACCGGGAACCTCGCCCTCGACGCCACCACCCTCACCGAAACCCGCCGCCCCACCGACCCCTTCGGCAACCCCCGCGGCACCCAACCCACCGGATGGGCCGGCACCCACGGCTACGTCGGCGGAACCAAGGACGACACCACCGGCCTCACCAACCTCGGCGCCCGCCAATACCAACCCACAACTGGCCGCTTCATCAACCCCGACCCCATCCTCGACCCAGCCGATCCCCAGCAATGGAACGGCTACGCCTACAGCAACAACAACCCCGTCAACCTCAGCGACCCCTCAGGGCTGCGCCCCGACGGGACATGTGGCGGAACGGGACAATGCCAGACCCCTGAAGGCCAAATTGTCAAAGAAACCTGGTCTCTGGGTGATGGCGGGGCATGGGATGTCGAGATCAAGAAGACAGAGAAAGCCGTTCTCCCGGGCGGGATTCAAATAAGCACAACCCCAAACTTTGGAAAGCTCCGAGAGAAGACCAACAAAAATCTGAAGCTTCTCCAAAAGAATAATCACCGCTTTGGCGAGGATGCCGTCGATGATCACCATCAGTATGTTGCAGCTGCCCTAAATGCATGCTTCGCCATCAAGGAATGCAAAGACTCCAGCACATACAACGACCTCTATGGCAAACTGCTGGACTGGCAACTGGAGAACATCCCACTGCTGGGCACTGGCGATGTGTCATTCGGAGCATCCGCAGTCGGAAAGGGCCTGGCATCCAAAGCCGCCAGCAAGCTGGCATCCAAAGGCTCAAATCCAGCCAGTGGAGCCGCACCTGAGCCAGCGCCGGCCAACGGGCTCGCGCTTCCGTCCAAGCTGCCAGCAGGAGTGGGCTCCGACTGGACGAAAACGCCAACTAGGAATAATGACGGTTGGATCTGGACGGCCCCCTCTTATTGGAAGGGCAGGGTCACGGAGGTCCGAATCATGGACCCCGGCGCCGACCCTCGTTACCCGAATGGATATGTCCGCTTCCGGGACGCCAAAAATGACCACTATCTCGATTTGGATGGAAAGCCCGGAGGTAATTCGACAACTCACTTCGCAATAGACGAGAGCGGGTATTACTCTCTTCCTATGGGATCTTTGCCATAGACGAGAGCGGGTATCATTCTCTTCCTGTAGGATCTTTGCATGTACCTCAAGGTTGAAGGCCGCACCCTGACGCGAGTCTGTTTCGACTATGCGCTGACTCTCCTCGTGGATCCGGACACGCGGATCCGCCTTCAAGCGAACGTGGAGCTGAAGGACGCCGACGGCACCTCAGCTGCGTTTCAACCAGGGGATACTGATGTTCCCGCGGACAGTCTTGTCAGACTCCTGCACAAGGACATCTCCAAGGCGTGGTCGTCCGACGGTGGAGTCCTGACAATTCAGTTTGCTTGTGGGGCGACGCTGACGGCGACTCCCGATCCGAACTACGAGGCCTGGGAGATCCTTGCAGAAGATGGCTTTCGGGTCATTTGCATGCCGGGGGGCAAGCTCGCAATTTGGGATCCGAAGTAGTTGCCATGCCCGACCCGTAGCGGCTCCACTGGCCTCGATGAGCCGAAATATATCGCCGCAAATACATTAAGAGCATCGCCCGCTGAGGCGAAGTATGCGGAAATAGTCATTGGTTCGAAGAAGGAGAGACTTGTGAGAGGTTTCTTCCTCCCACGACCTCTTTGCTGGTAGCTAAATAGTCCCGCTCATGCAGGAAGCCTTCCTGGCAACGAATAAGGCCCCACCGGTCTTGCTCCGGTGGGGCTTATTCGGGCGTACGGGGTGGCGGTGCCGGGAACTACGAGCTCGTAACACGATCACGGGGTCTGCTTGTTGAGTCGTCGCCAGCAGATGAGTGCGCAGGCGAGCGATACCAGGGAGTCGTGGATGTCGAGGCGTCGTTCCCAGCGGGTGGCCAGGCGTTTGAACTGGTGGAGCAGGGCGAAGGTCTGCTCCACGACGTAGCGGAGCTTGCCGAGGCCGCGGATGTCGGGCTCGCCGCGTCGGGAGATGACGGGCAGGATCCGACGCCTGACGAGCTCGCGGCGGACGTGCCGGCTGTCGTAACCCTTGTCGCCGAGAAGGGACTTGGGCCGTCGGCGGGGCCTGCCCGGTCGGCCGGCCACGGGCGGGACGCCGTCGACCAGGGCGAGGGCCTGGGTGATGTCGGGGACGTTGCCGCCGGTGGTGATCACTTTCAGCGGGGTGCCGTTGCCGTCGCAGATCAGGTGGTGCTTGCTGCCCGATTTGCCGCGGTCGACCGGCGACGGGCCAACCCCGGCACCCCCCTTTTCGCCCGCACGTGGGAGGCGTCCACGCACGCGCGCGTCCAGTCGATCCGCCCGGCCGCGTTCAACTCCGCGAGCAGTATCCGGTGGACCTGCTCGAAGACCCCGGCCTCCGCCCACCGGCACAGCCCCCGCCAGCACGTCTGCCCCGAGCCGAAGCCCAACTCCGGCGGCAACTGTTGCCAGGTAATGCCGGTGAACAGCACGAACAGGATGCCCTGCAGACACAGCTGGTCATCCACCGGCCGCGGACCCGGCGACCGCTCCGGCCAGGGCGGCAGCACCGGCCCGATCAGCGCCCACAACTCGTCATCGATCATCCACGGTGCACTCACACCACCACCAACGGACGAATCGTCACACCGGACACGGCCCACCAGCCCACACCCACAAGATCGTGTTACGAGCTCTACGGGAGGCCGTCGCTCGGTGCCGATCGCCACCAGCAGCTCCTGCTGCCCGGGGCAGGTTCCTGGTCCGGGCCGCGAAGGGCAGCACCGCCGCCGTGGCGGCGCAGGTCGTGGGTCCGGGCCCCGACGACGTGCAGGGACTCCTCGAACGCCTTTTTCGCGGTGTAGCGGGCGGGCAGCTCGCACCAGGCCCGGTAGGCGGCCAGCTTGTCCACCAGGACGCCGTTGCCCTCATTGTCGCGGTCCACCTCGACCAGGAGACACGGGAATCTCCGCGCCCGGGCCGTCCCAAGAACGGCGAAGGGGCGGCCCTTACGGGCCGCCCCTCTTCCATCGCTTGTTCTGCCTTCCCGGGCGACCGAAGCCGCCCCCGGCAAGGCCACGATCCAGCCCCTGGTCGCACCCTAACCGAGCCGGCGGACACGGCACGGGTAATTCACCGTCCGCGACGGGGCCACCGGGCCGGCCAGCGTCCCGGCCCCGCTCCCGGACGACCGGATCAGTCGGGGACGTCGGCGTCGGCGGGCAGTTCGGGCAGCGGCCACGCAGGGTCCGGGGCCCAGGCCGGCCAGCCGCCGGCGAACGGGCCGGTGCGGTTGTCGAGCATGGTGATCGCCCGCCCCTTGGCCCGCTCAACCTGGCGGTGCAGGTAGTCGTCGATCACACCGAGGCGGCGCAGCTGCGCGTACTCGTCGCGGTCCTTCCAGTGGGGCCCGGACAGGTCGGGGGTGACGACCAGGTCCAGGGTGTCGATGCCGACCCCCTGCCGGCGGAGATACGGTTTCTCGAAGTTAACGTACCAGCGCAGCGGCTCGCCGGAAGTGTCCTGGAAGCAGTGCACGGAGAACCACTCGCCGACCAGGAAGTGCGACAGCAGGGTGGTGCCGGTCCAGCGGTAACGGCCCAGGTGCCGGCCGCCAGTTCCGTCAGCATCCGCTCGCGCAGGGACTGGTCGCCGGTGCGGGTGGAGGTGATCCAGGACATCGGTGCCAGGCTCTCGATCCCCGGCCAGTAGGCCAGGGTGAGCACGTGGCCGGTGTCCGCGATCACCCGCTGCGGCATCGCGGTCCACACCCGCCCGGCGTGGACGTCGCGGCGCACCGCCGTGGAACCGGGCTGGAACAAGTCGGTGTCAGTCACCACCGGATCCTTCCCGGCCCCGAGACCGGGAAGTCCACTCGAATTTGGGACGGAGCAGTCCCGGCCACACGCCTGGCAGTCCCGGTTGCCGCCGTAGAGGGTGAAGGAGTCGCAGCGTCGGGACCAAGCCGACGTCAGTACGGGACGTCGAAGCAGTAGCTCTCGGTCCACGCGGACGCCCCGTACTGGTTGGCCGCCCGCAGGGCGATGCACACGTGGTCACCGGAGTACGGGCCGGTGACGTGGTAGCTATAACCTGCGGTCGCGTAGACGACGCTCACCTTCTTGGTCTGATTGTCGTACCGGACGTCGTAGCGGGTCGCGTCCGGCTGCGCGCTCCACGTCATGGTGAATGGCATGTCGCAGGCGCCGACACAGCCGTGGTCGAAGGTCGCGTTGTAACCCGCCATCGCCGCAGGCGGCGAGCCAGGGGAGGGGGTGGAACGGGACGGCGAGCCAGGGGAGGAGGTGGAAGGCCGGGGCGTACCTACGTCTCCACTGCTTGTGCCGCCGACCACGATGCTGCTGGGAGCTGGGAAGGCTGGAGGCGTGCCCGGCACGGTGACGGACGCGCCTGGGTTGGGAAGAAGGGGGGAGAGGCCCTGGCTCACAGGGGGTACCGATGGCCGTGTCAGGAGGGCCCCGACAAGGATGGCAATGAATGCGGCGGCGACGAGGACGCCTCGAATGCGCCGCGAAGACTCCGGTGGATCGAGCGCCGAACGGCTGTTTGTGGGCGGAGTCGGCCGGCGCGGCCCTGGCACGCGTGCAGGGGCAATCAGGGACTCGCCCGCGAGAGGGGCATCAAGCATCGATGCCAGATAGCGGCGCCACCACCTGCCCGCCTGACTGCGCTCGCCCGACCCGGCATCAGGGGCACGATCCGAGACAAGCATCGACTTGGCGTACCTGCGCGCGAAGTTCACAGCCCCCGCCCCGTCACCGCAGCACCGGGGCCAACCTCAGCCGGCGGCTCAGCGGGTGTCACCGACGGCTCGACAGGAAACACCTCGCCCACCCTCGCGAGAGCCTGCACCCCCCGGAACGAACCCATCTGACGGATCAACGCGGGCGCGGAAGCCCCTGCCGCCACCGCCGCGTACAGGCCGCTGATCTGCGGGTGGAGCAGCCATCCGGTCAACGCGCCGAGTAAGACGCGGCTGAGCGCAGCCGCCAGGTCGGCGGGCACGTCGACGTACTTGCGGAAGGTCGGCAGCTTGCGCCTGCCTTCACGGGCCAGACGGCGTGCGGCCTGCCAGCTCTGCAGGCGGCCGTTGAGAACCAGAAGCTCCACCAGTAGTCCGCCGACAGCGCCGTAGCCTGCGGCATGCACCCAGTTCACAGGCCTCCCCCCGAAGGCGCCCGTCCGGTGACCAGATGTGTGCGGGTCAGCATTCTTGCCATGATTTCGAGTGGGTCATCAAGATCTTGAAGCCGCGCGCCGCAGTCTCTTCTGAATTGCGCCATGGTTCCCCCCAATGAAGCGTCGGCATTGCATACCACATCTGTGGTACCACAATTGGGGTAGTGTGGCAAGATACCGAAGAACTAGGAGCACCGATGAATCAGGACCGCCGGAACCTGCTGCGCGACGCCGCTATCGAAGTGCTGGCCAGCGCGGGCGGGCGCGGTCTGACGCACCGGGCCGTCGACGCGGCCGCAGAAGTGCCAGTGGGGACCGCGAAGAACTACTTCCCGACCCGAGAGGCCCTGCTGCGCGCGGCAGCCGAGCGGTGCGTTGAGCAGTACGGCCAGGTCGCGGCGCAGATGACGGCCGCCGGCCCCGGGCCTTGCGACCGCGAGGAGCTGGTGGGCCTGTTCGGGGGGCTGTTGGAGAACGTCGCCGGGCCCGGGCGACCGCGCATGCTCGCCTACTTCGAGCTGCGAAGCGAGGCGGCGCGCGATCCCCAACTGTCGGCGATCCTGGACCAGATCGCCACCGACGACTTCACCGGCCTCGAACTCGCCCAGCGGGCCGCCGGCCTCCCGGTCACCCCACAGAGTGCCGCCATCGTCACGCTCGCCCTGCACGGTGCCATCCTTCACCTACTGGTCGACACTCCCAGCACCCTGGCCACCACCGCCGCCGGGCTGGAGAACCTGGACCATTTCGCCCGCAACCTGATCGGCACGGTCTACCCGCAGAACCCGGACGACCGGCGGCATGCCCAGGTACAGCAGTAGCGGCCCTCCGACGGGCTTCTCCCACCTGCCAGACTGCTGCCCACTTTCGCTGCTCCGGGCCGGGCCCGGAGCAGTTCCCGCTGACCTGGGGCGGAACCAACCGCAGACACCTGGGCAAGCCCCGCTCGATGGCTTGCCCAAGGCTTGCCCAGCACACCCCGAAGGGGCATGCCCAGATACTTCATGGCCAGCCAACGACCGGGCCAGCGGCACGGACACGGCGGCTCTCCCGGCCCGGGCGGCTGTCCCGGACCGGATCAGCGGCGGTTCGCCAGAGCGGCCGTGCGCAGCTGGGCGAGGATCGACATGACCTGGTCCTAGTCGCCATCGGAGGTGAACGCCAGGACCGCGCTGATGACGACGTGGGCCATGTCGTCGACCGCGGTGGGCCCGGCCGGCTGTCCGGCCCACAGTTGGAGGGCCTGGGCGAGGAGCTTGGTCATGCGGGTGCCGGTCTCGGCGCCCATCTGCGCGGCGAGCACCTGGAGCTGGTCGGGCGGCAGGCCGTCGTGGATGCCGTGGGCCGCGGCCGTCAGACTCTGCAGGGCAAGGTTGGCGTAGTCGGCGATGGCGACGTGCAGCGGCTTCTCGCCGGGGCCGGCGTGGGCCAGGCTCTCCAGCGCCTGGTCGTCGCCGGTCCAGGCGGCTTCGAGGGCGGCGAGGACGCGCAGGATCTCGTCGGGTGTCACCGGTCAGTCCTCCACGCTCATGCCGAGAGGCGCGCCGATGTCGTGGAACTGCCGGGCCCGGGCGGCCCGGGAGAGGCCGTCCCGAACGGTCGGCACCGTCCCGGGGAAGGCCGCCAGGTGCGCGCGCAGCACGCCTTCGGCGAGGAACCGGATCTCGTCGAAGACCGGGCCGTCGGCGGCGAGCAGGTACTCGGCTTGTTCACCGCCCTAGCCCGGGCCGGCCGGGCAGCCCTGCACCGAGAACCGGGCACCGACCAGCAGCAGGTCCAGCACACCGGGGGATCCGGCCAGCGCGACATCGCCGACCGCGGCTTCGCTCAGGCCGACCGATTCCGCGACGGCGGCGGTGACCGCCGCGATCAGCAGCACCACCCGCTCGTGCTGCTCGCGGTCGGCCGGCGCGTGGCCCTGGACCAGGCCGTCGGCGGCGGCCAGGCAGAACTCCCACGTGGTGCGTGGCGCGGTCAGACTCTCGCTCATCCCGGCGCGCTACCGCCCGGCGTCCGCCCTGGGAGCCAGATCTCCCTCACTGTCGGGCAGAACCGACAGCGAGCTGGGCTGGTAGTCGAAACTCACCGGGGCCTCCCGGGGAACTTACCGGCGCAGGTCAGCGACTGTGGGGTCGGTGAGGACGGGTGCTAGTGCCGCCCTTGTGGCTCTTCTGCTCGGTGCCGATGACGGTCTGGTCGGCGAAGGTGTCAGCGAGGCTGGGTCGGGGCTGGGGAGTTTGAGGCGGAGTGCTGGACGCTGGGGGAGGATTTTCCTGGCTCGGGTTGTCTGTCATGTCCGTCAGTGTGCAGCACCAGCCCGACAGTCGAGGAGACCAAGCCGAGCACGAGGGCGGCCAGGCTCGCCTTCCACCAGGCGGCCTTCGTGTCCTGGATCGCCTTGTTGTGCTCGAACATCTTCACGCGCGAGGCAGCCAGCATCAGCAGGACCCGCTCCTTGGGAAGGTGCCCGTAGCCGTCCAATGCCGTACGCGGTTCGAGGTCCTTGTGCCCTCGGACCCTGACGACCATCAAGCCGCAGCCGAAAGCTGCGCCGTACGCGACGAGAGCGACGACCGCCAGAACGGGCTGGGCTTGGCGCGAGGCGAGGAACTGCGCGGCGGTGGCGGCAAAGCCGACGAGGGCGAGCGCCTTGGTGTCGACCTTCCCGCCTGAGTCGGCCTGCCGCGTGAGGCGGGCGCTGATCTCCGTGTTGAGCAGTTCCAGGGTCGTTAGCTGCTCGGTCTGTTCCTCGGGGGTCATAGGACGAGGCTAGTGGTGGTCCCCGACGCCGGGCCGGGCCGCAGCGGATACCGCCCGAGCCGACCCGACGGGTCAGGAGCGGCGCCAGCGGGACCTGGGGCGTGCGCAGCTGGGCGCAAATCGGGCAGGACCTGCTCGAGGTCGCCGTCGGGGGTGAACGCGAGGATGGCGCTTATGGCGACGTGGGTCAGTTGAGGTCAAAGTCGTCGGGGTCGAAGGTGAAGTCGTCAGGGGTGAAGCCGCCGTAGGAACCGCCGTTGAAGTAGTCGGCGAGGGCTTCGCCGATCACGTGGCGCACGTTCTCCTCGTTCTCGGCGCGGGCCAGGGCGGCGGCCTGCTCGCCCGTGAGGTTGAGGTGGATGTCGCGGGCCCGGACCGCATCGGAGCCCTGGATCTCGAACGTCATCGTGCGTCCGACCCGGGCGTTGATGCCGGAGACCGTGCCGCGCTGCGCCAGCTGGCGGGCCTTGCGTTCCCGGCCGCGCTCGGTGGTCTGCACCTCCAGCGCCTCGCGGCGCAGTTGCTGCTCGTGCTTGGTGGGGTGGCGGGTGCCGTCGATCCAGCGCTGCACGGTGCGCGGCGCGACGCCGTACGCGGTGGCCATGGCCTTGGTGCTGCCGCCGTACTTGCGGTCCCGTACGTGTCCGGCCTGGGTGGTGGACTGCGCCGGGGCGGTGCGGGAGGGGAACAGCGCCTCGCGCACCCGCCCGAACATCCCCCGGGTCCCGGAGCCGGCCATCAGTTCCCGCCTTCCTCATCGTGGCCGGTGCCGGCCGGAGCGGCGTCGGTGCCGGTCTGCTCCTGGTCGGCCGGGGTGCCGTCGGTGGCGTAGTGGTGGGTCAGTTTGGAGGGGTGCTCGCGGCGGCCCATCACCTCGAGCACCGCCGGGAGCGGGATCGAGGCCTCGTGCTTGTGGCTGCCCGGGGCGATGCCCAGGCGCAGCGCTCCGGGGACGGGGGTGCCGTCGTCCTTGAGCGGCAGGAGCTCCAGCGGGGTGGGGGTGTCGGCGGCGTAGAGGTAGGAGTCGACGTTGACCGCGAAGGGGGCGCGGCCGGTGAGCTGGAGGGTCTTGCGCAGGCGGCGGTGGGCGGCGATGCGGGCGGCGGAGATGATGGTGAAGCGGATCTCGGGGCGGTAGGACCAGGTGGCGGCGACCTTCGTCTGCCAGGTCTGGTCGTCCAGGTGGCGGGCGGAGTCGGACCACTTGCCGATGCCGCCCTTGTAGATGGACTTGTAGAGCCCGGCGAGGACCAGGGCGTCCGCGCGGACCGGGTCGTCGCCGACGTCCTTGTGCACGGCGTACGCGGTGAGGAACTCGGTCGGGCTCTGGCCGTCGGTCAGGCCGAGGTCGGCGTAGGTCCGCTTGTATCCGGCGCGGATGCGTCCGGTCCACTCCTTGAGGAGCGGGACGGTGTGGGTGGACAGCAGGGCGTCGGTGATGGTGGCCGAGTCGAAGCCGTAGGTGGTGGCCATGTAGGCGACGGTGGGGGTGGCGTACCAGCCAGGCCCAGTCGGCGGGCGGCCGTGGAACGTGGCCGGGTGGGGCAGCAGCTCGTCCACGGGTGTGGTGGTGTAGTCGCACCACCAGAGGCCGGCGGTCTTGCCGTCGTTCCAGTCCGGGTTCCGCGCCGGCTCCAGCGGGCCCGAGGGAAGGCGCAGGGAGTCGGTGACGGACAGGTAGGACGCGCAGACGTCGACCGCCACCGCCCACTGGCGGCCGGTCTCCTCGGGCGTGAGCTCGCGGGCCCACCACTTGTAGTCCTCCTCCTCACACACCGTCCCGCCCTCGGAGAGCAGCTCGCGGGTGAGGTGGTGGCGGGCCCCGGCCGCCGGCGGCACGCACAGGTCGCCCTTGGGGAGGGCTCCCTCGCGCGAATGGGAGGACCACTCCCCCGTCGCCGTGTCCTTGCCCCACTCCTCGCGCGGACGGACCGCGTCCAGGAGCAGCATCGCGGTGGTGGCGGTCGTCGCGCCGGGGGCGACGCCGAGGTCGGTGGTGAAGGCCCGGAAGCGGCGGGCGAAGGTGAGCCCGTCCTTGGTGCCGTCGGGGGCGGTGGCGAGCGGAACGGCGAGAGCACTGACGGCCTGCTGGCGGGCGTCACCCTGCCCGAACCACGGCGCCACCGTGATGCGCACCGAGGTCTTCTGACCACCGGCCGATCCCTTGCGGCGGAAGACGTGGAACGTGGGACCGATGTGGTCGCTGATCTCCATACCGACGCCTGCGGCGGCCTTCGCCAGCTTCATCTGCAGCGCGGCCAGGGCCTTCTCCGTGGCCGGCAGGGCGGCGGGCAGCCCGAGCTGCTTGAGGGCGGCGGCGGTCAGGCAGACCGTGCCGTCACCGCCCCGGCCGGAGGGGTGGGCCCGCTCGACGCGCAACGGCAGCCCGGTGCCCAGCCACGCGAACCAGTCGCCCAGCTTCGGCCCGGCCGGCGCCGGGACCTGCGGCACATCCAGCGCCCAGGTGCCGTCCTCGGCGCTGTCCAGCGCAACCACCGGCCACCACCTGGCGGCAGCAGCCGAGACAGCGGGAGCCGCGGGCCGTGCCAGGGCGGGACGGCCCGGGGTACGGGCCAGAGCCGGACGCTGGCCGGAGCGGTCCGGCGACGCGGCGGGCGCGGGCCGGGACGGCGCAGCAGTCGAGGCAGCGGCGGTGGGCCGGAGCGGCTCGGTGGTGACCGGAGCCGGGACAGCCGCAACCGGGGCGGCAGGGGCCGGCGGCATGCTCGGCACCGGCTGGACTACCGGGGCGGGGGTGAGCTGCTCGGGCTGCGGCGCGATGGCCACCGGCGCCTGGGCGGCGGGGCGGCACAGGCCGCCGAGGTGCATCGGGCGGCCCTGGGCGCGGTAGACCGAGGGACGCCCGCACTGCACGCACGGCGCTGGCTCGAACAGCACCGGGGAGCCGTCCGGGTTCTGATCCGGCGCCACCTGCTGCTGCGCCGGGGCCTGCACCGGGGCGGTGGGCTGCTCGGGGGCGGGGAAGCGGGCGGCGAGGCCGTCGAGGAGCCGGGCGTAGGCCGGGGTGATGTCCGGCCCCGGGACGGCGCTGCCGTCCTCCCAGCCCCGCACCAGGGCCGAGTCCACCCGTAGAGCGACCGCGATCTGAGTGATCGTCAGTCCGGCTGCCAGGCGCAGCCGCTGCCGCTCCGCCGGGACCGGCAGGCCTGTGCGCACGGTCGAGAGCAGGGCGTCGACCGAGTTCAGCAGTTCGTCGGACATCGGGCGTCGCTCCTCAGCGTCCGTTGGAACGGGTCGCATCGAGCCGGGGGTCGCCGAACAGGGCGTCGAAGACCGGCTCGGTGACGCAGGCGGTCAGGCCCAGCTCGTCGGGGCGCAGGGTGTAGCCGGCGGTACGCCCGAGGTCGGCCACCGCGATCGGGACCTGCGGGCGGTAGTAGAAGGTCAGCTCCCGGCCCGCGAACTCGGTGGGCTCCGTCGCCCGCTCGACCGGGACGAAGGGGAGGGTGAACTCGGGCAGGCTAGCCACGTCAGTCTCGGTGGCCAGGTGCAGGACGCCGTCATCGGTGGTGCGGAAGCCGACGACTAGGTCGACGCCGCCACTGCGCCGGTCACGCGGAAGACCGTGCCCCTCCAGGACCCGGCCCAGCTGCGAAGGGGACATGCCGGCCGCGACGCCCAGGGCACGGCGGTTGGAGTAGCCGCCGGTGGCGTCCGCCTGGGACATCGCCAACTCCTTCACCACGCTCAGGTGGCGGTTGACGCCGTTGATCCGGGCCACCAGGGCGGTGAGCTCGTCGAAGGCTGACGCCTTCGGCGGCTCCACTGGCTGCTCCCGCAGGGCCGCCAGTAGCGCCCGGCCCAAGTCATCGGGCACGTCGACCTGTTCACCGCCGAAGCCGACCCTCACCACAGAACCCCTAAACAGTAGACCCTGCCCAAATGCTACACCTGTCTGCTGTGGGTGGCGCAGAGGGAACCCGAACACTGGCGGGATCAAGGCGTTGGCCGACCTCGGGCGCATGTGCCGCTTCCGTTCGACCACCGGACCGTATGCGGTCGCGGACGTCGTGCCCGAGTTCGGCATGTGGCTGACGTTCCTGGTCGAGCGGGCCGAACAAGCCGGCACCTGCCTGCTGCTGCCCGTCACCAGCATGCTCTCCGAACACTGGGCCACCGGCCAGAGCACCCTGGAGGACCAGAGCCTCGCCTCCCTCCTGGCCTGGATCTCCCCGTCTCCCGGGACGGATGTCGCACAGGCCATGGCCGATGCGGAGAGCCCGGACATCTGCCCTCCTGCGGGCCCCACGACATCCCCCCAGTTCGACAACCGTGACCTGGCCCCGGCCATCAAGCGCTTCGACGCCGCGCACACGGCCGGCGACCCGGTGGCCTTGGCCGCCGCCCAAGCAGAACTACGGGAGCTGATCGGCGAACAGATCCAGCCCACCTGGCGCATGATGTGGAACGCCATCTCGCTGCTGCGCTCCGTCCCCGAGGCTCCGCGGGCCGCCTCCCGCTTCACGCGTGACTGCGCCGCCTTAACCTCCTACTCCGACTACCGTGACGCCGGCGGCCTCCCCCAACGCAAGCGGGACACCGCGATCGGCGCGGCACGGCGCCTGGACCGGCTCGAGCAGGCACTGGTCGACTTCGAGTCCGACATGGCCTTCGACGACCCGTTCGTGCTGGCCGACCGGCGCAGTGTCGGGGAAGCGTTCGCCGGAACGGTCGTGGCCGCCGAACCCGGCCGGGTCATCCTCAGCGACAGCAACCGGCGGGTGCTGCGGCCGCGCGTCACCATCCGCACCGACGATCCCGTGCGCCTGACCGCCGACACCAGCCTGGTCAGCCCGCACATGCCGGATAGCCACAAGGCCAGGATCGTCTCCGCCCAGGCCGACGGGGACACGATGCTGGTCACCGTGGAGGTCACCGGCGGCATGGGAACCCCTCGTACTCCGAAGCCGGGCGGTGTGCCGGCGCTGGACCAGCGCATTGCCTACCTGCCGGACCCGGGCTGGCGTCCGGCGGCGGAGTTCCCCGCGTCCGACAGCACCCCGTGGACGCACCACTCCCCCGCCCCGGCGCCGGACGCCGACACCACCGAGACCGAGAATGCCGCCGCAGAGGGATGGGGCCATGACGACTGACACCACCGCACCCGAGCCGATCACGGATCCGATCGCCGCCGCGAACGCCACCACCACCCGGATCCTGGACGACCTCGCCCACACCACCCAGCGGGCCGTCGTCGTCGACTCCCCTCCCGGGGCCGGCAAGAGCACCCTGGTCGTCCGCGCAGCCCGCGAGCTCGTCACCGGCGGCGAACGCCCCATCATCGTCGCCCAGACCAACAATCAGGTCGACGACCTGATCCAACGACTCGCCGAGGCCAACCCCGACTTCCCCCTCGGCCGGTTGAGTTCCAGTTCCTACATCGCCCCACCGGCCCTGAACAGCCTGACGAACCTAACCGTCGGCCGCACTCTGAACGACCTCTCCGGCTGCCGGATCATCGTCGGCACCGCCGCCAAGTGGGCCACCGTCCGCGACGCCACGTTCCGGTGGGCGATCTTGGACGAGTCCTACCAGATGCGCTCCGACATGCTGCTGAGGATCGTCGAGCGTTTCGAGCGGGGCCTGTTCGTCGGTGACCCCGGCCAGCTGGACCCGTTCACGGTCGTCGGCGCCGAACGCTGGATCGGCCTGCCGTACAACCCGACGCTGAACGGCGTCACCGTGATGCTGGAGCACAACCCGGGCATCCCCGTGCACCGGCTGCCGGTGTCCTGGCGCCTGCCGGCACCCACCGCCCCTGCCATCGCCCAGGCCTTCTACCCCTTCACCGGCTTCACCGCCGGAACCGGCGAAGGGGCACGCACTCTGGAACTCACCACCGCCTCGCTCGGCGGCGGGCACCTGGACGAGACGATCGCGACGGCCTTCACCACCGGCTGGGCCCTGCACGAGCTGCCACGCCGTCACGTCCCGCGCACGGACACCGAAACCCTTCAGACCGCAGCCGACCTCGCCGCCCGCATCCTCGCCCGCGGGGCGTTCGCCACCTGCGAGCGCTACAGCGACGGCCGCCACCTGGGGGCTGACGACATCGCCATCGGCGTCGCCCACCGCGACCAGGCCGACCTGGTCCGGCAAGCCCTGGCCCGCACTGGCCACCCCGACGCACGACGCGTGAGCGTTGACACCGCGAACCGGCTCCAGGGCCGCGAGTTCGAAATCGTCATCGTCGTCCACCCACTGTCCGGGCGACGGGACGCCACCGCCTTCCACCTGGAAGCCGGACGCCTGTGCGTCCTCACCTCCCGCCACCGGCAGGCCTGCATCGTCGTCACCCGCGAAGGAATCGCCGACCTCCTCGACAGCCACCCCTCCACCGACCCCGTCCACCTGTCCGTGCCGGCCAAGTTCCCCGACGGCTGGGAAGCCAACCAAGTCATGCTCGCCAAACTCGCCCAGCACCGCCCCAAGTTCTGAGAGCCAATCAACGCCTGTGGCCACGGCGAGGCGGCCCGCAACTTCGTCCCTGCGCAGCATGGTGCAGCCGCTTCGGCCTTCATCTGTCGTACGTCTCGGGCGGCAGGTCGCTGCTGCGTCCGGTTGCTCGCCGTAGGGCCCAGTTGGCCGGTGGTGCTACAGCCAGACGGCCCAGTCCTGGACAGCGGGCCAGGACGAGTTGCAGGTCCACAGGGTCATCTGGGTGCCGTTCGCGAAGCTGTTGCCCTCGTTGGTGATGCACTGGCCCGAGTTGAACAGCGGGGTCGTCCGGTTGTTACCCCGGTCGTAGTGGCTGCCGACGTTCCACTTCTGGACGCTGGCGCCGGTGCAGTCCCAAAGGGTCAGGACAGTGCCGTTGGAGTAGCTGTTGCCCCGAGGAGTGATGCACCTGCCGCTCTGGACGTGCTTGACCTCGCCCGAGCTGGAGAACTGGAACTTCTGGACGCTGGAGCCGGTGCAGTCCCAGAGCGTCAGCGTCGTGCCGTTCGCCGTTCCGTTGCCGTAGGGCGTGGCGCACTTGGGAGTTGCGCCGTACACGATGAAGTCTTGAGTGCCGGAGACGGCCTGCGAGGACCCGGTGTTCGCCAGGGTGAGGGCCAGGGTGACTGCGGCGACCGCCGCTGTGCGACGCACGGTGTTCTTCATGACAACCTTTCAGACAACAATGGACTGGGCACGGGCGGCTCGCCCGACTCGCCCGAGAGGGACGGCAGTCGACAGGGGAACGCGGGTCGGTCCGGTTCCTGGTCGTTGTGGTGCCGGCTCGGCTCCGACCGCGCCGTGGGCGTGCACGGGCGTTGACGCTCTCCCCCGTGATCCCGTCACTCGGCCGCAACGGCAGTGACCCACTCAGCACCATGTCCGAGGCCGGCCACGGCAGCCGGACGCGCGCGGTCCTCGGCTTCCCCGTCTCCCCCGGTGCTGCGCCAGGCCGCCGAAGCACCCGCGGAGGTGGAGCAACCGGGTGTATTTGATCATGTGCCGTGCGGCATCATCAACTCCCCGTGCGGCTGCGCCGCGACAGTGGGCGTGGGCGGGAGCGGGCGGGAGCGGTGGCGGGGAAGGGGGAGGTGTCGGGGTGGTCGGGGGTGGTGCGTCGCGGCGGAGGTCGCCGAGGTCCGGGTCCGCCCCGGCGTCCCGGCCGCCGAACTGGCGGCCGGCCCGGCCCCGGACGGCATCACCACCGAGTCCTGGCGCCGCCACGTCACTGCCGGCCGCGACGGTGCGTACTGCGCCGCCTCGACGTGGGACCACCAGGCGTTGAGCCCGCCGGCGCGTCGCGAAGGCCGGCGGCAGTACCGCCATGGCGGCACTGCCGCCGTGTCCCGGACCCTTTCGCGCGGCCTGTCGCGTCGAACATGGGGCTCACTCCGAAGACAACGGCCTGGGCCGACGCGATCGGTCCGCTCTCCTTCTCCGCCCGGGTGAACGAGGCGATGGGCTCGTACCAGGAGCGCTGAGCCCGTTCGCCCGTTCGCGGGGTCGGCGTCGCTCCGCTGCGCCCTTCGTGCCGGCACGGGCTCGGCCGGCACCACGTTCGCGCGACGGACGGATGGGATCCGGGCCCCGCGCGGGTCGTTGACCTGGCCCGACTGGGTCCGTATGCGAACCTGACCGGGAGTCAGAGTCGACCGAGAGGTGCTCCGTGGGCGAGATCCTGATCAACACGACGACGGCGAGTATCCAGCGGCAGCCCGCCGTTGCCGGTTTCCTCAACAGCCACTACCTGGTGGTCTGGGAGGACGCCGGTGCCTTCGACATCAAGGGCCAGCTGTTCCAGGCGGACGGGACGCGCTTCCGCGACGAGTTCGTCGTCAACGGCCCCGGGTCGGATCCCGGCAACACCGATCGCGGGTTCCCGGCGGCCACCGGCACCGGGTCCGGCCCGGTCGTGGTCTGGCTCGAGCGCGCCATCAACCCACCGGGCCCGCAGCCCCGGGTGAAGATGCAGCGGTTCGACCTCGAAGGGCGCAAGGCCGGTCCCGAGATCCAGGTCAGCACCTCCGACGCCGACCCGGAGCGCCGGCCGAGTGTCACCAGCACGATCGACGGAGGGTGCCTGGTCGCCTGGGCGGACGCGCGGTCCGATCAGCGCATCCGCGCCCAGCGGTTCGGCCCGGACGGTGCGAAGAAGGGCAGCGAGTTCACGGTCAACGTCACCGAGGGCTTCCACCACAGCCCGATCACGACCCGGATCTCCGGGGACTTCGTGGTCGCGTGGCGCAGCGATCCCTCCGCTCCCGGCGGAGGGGCGCTCACCTTCCGCATCCTCGACTTCGAGGGTTCGCCGAAGACCGGCGAGACCGTTCCCGGCCTCTCCGGCTTCCGGGGTGACCGGGCGATGACCGTGCTCGACGACGGACGCTTCGTCATCGCCCACGTCAGGGGCTTCGGGCCGACCGACCTCGGCGTGGACGCGAGTCTGGTGGAGGCGTCGGTGTTCAAGGCCGACGGCACGAGGTCGGCCGTCTTCTCCGCCACCAGCGCGGACGGGATCAACTCCGCCGCCCCGGCGCTGGCACCGCTGCCGAACGGGCGCTTCCTCCTCTCCTGGGTGCAGAAGAGCGCCGAGACCTTCAGCACCGTTCCAACCGTCCGGGCCAAGGTCTTCGCTGCCGACGTAGGCTCCGTCGGCCCCGAGATCGAGGTCGACAACGGGTCGGCCGAGGACCGCTTCCACCTCACCGCCGGGTCGGTCTTCGACCCGGCGGAGGGCGAGAAGGCCTTCCTCGTCTGGGCAGACCGCGGCGGGGCCGACGGTGACTCGTCGGACACCGCGGTACGGGGGCGCATCCTCGACGTGACGCCGCCGGGCGGCTTGGCGTAGAGCCGGGCGGCGGCCGGCGCAGCCCGTACGAGGTACCGGCCGCCCACCCGCTCGTCGCCACCGTCCTTGGCCAGGTCCAGGTGCCGGGCGCCGACGAACTCGACGGCGGGGCTCATCGCGTCGCTCCGGTTTCGTGGGCGCCCGCGTTGTCCGGGGTCGGATCGAGGGTGTAAGGCACGGCGGACAATCCGTACGTGGCTTACTCATATCTCCACCCTGTCAGGCACGTTCGGCGTCAGATGCCGGCGCCGGTGCGCAGCAGAAGGAGGTCGAGTACCGGCCCGTCGGTGCGGGCCTGGTACGGCCCGGCGTACCGGTAGCCGAGCTGTCGGTGGAGCCGCTGCTCCGGCCGCTGGTCGCCGGGCAGGGCGAGGAGGGAGACCCACTTGGTGCGCAGCGTCTCCAGCAGCGCGACGTGGATGCGGATTCCTGCGCCGAGTAGCTTGGCCTGCTCGCCCTCGAGGTCGTCCCGGCCTACGTCTTCGACCACCGACGGTCTCGCCCGCCTCGCCAACGACATCGGCGTCACCACCGAAGAGCTGCTGGCCTGCCGCCGCTACGCGATCAGCGGCGGCGTCCGGGCGATGGATGGCTGGTAGAACACCGGCTGCACGCGACGGCTTCTGCTTTTGGGCCCTCAAATGAGGGCTCATTGATGAAACCGCCGCAGGTCGGAGATGTGCAGACCGGCGGCGGTCAGATCTGCCGGTCCGGGTCGGAGAAGGTCAGGCCACCGGCCGTGAGTGGGCGCCGGGCCGGAGCGGGCGCGGCCGCGGTCGCGCCGGGCGGCCGGCGGAAGTCCGCGCCCTGCTCCACCGGCAGCAGTCGGCGGCCGCCCACCTGGGCGGGCGCAGAAGCGTCGGTCGCGGGCTCGGAGAAGGCGGGCAGCGAGAGGCTGCGACGGTCGGTCATGATCCCCGGTCTCACAGCCCGAGTGGCGGGCCGGATCGCTATCCGGGAGCCGGGCCGTGACCTTTGCCGGGTCGGCTCGTGGTCGCGGTGCCGCGACATGTGGTCGCGGCACCGCGTGCGGCCTCGCGACCAGGCACCGCGGCCGCCGAACCGGGAACCGGGGAAGAAGACGTCGACCATCACCGAGCACCTGCTCGCCGCCCTCGTCGAGCTCGGCGGCTGGAGCTCCCAGCCGGCCGCACCGGGCGCTTCAGGAGCGTGGTCCAGAGGGCTGCGCGGTCAGCGCCGGCCGCCGCCGATGCGGCGGTCGTCGGCCAGTGCGGTCAGCGGACCGTACTCGCAGGCAAGCTCGTTCCACGTCAGAACCTCGCCACAGCGGGCCGGGAACTCCTCCGGGTTGAACTCGGGCATGGTCCAGGTGCCAGTGCCCCGGTCCCGCAGCCACAGGTCCCCGTCACCGTCGACCACGGTCGGCGGCACCGGTACGGGCTCGGCCTGGTCGGTGGGCTCCCAGGTGACCCGGCCCGGGTGGGAAACGCGGCGCAGCTCGGTGGTGGCCAGCCGCGCTGCCAAGTCACGGGTGGACTCTTCGGCGTCCTTGACCGACGCGAGTCGGAATGCGTCGTCAAGTACGGGCAGGGCTGGATTCTTGCTGCGCTTTGAACTCATACGCTGACTTACCTCCGGTGGGGGCGTCACATCCGTTATGGCACCCGTAGAGAACACGGTATCCGAGGCTGGAGCCGGGCCGACTACGACCACTGTCCAGGTGGAGGCGCTGGAAGACACCGGGCGGCGGGGCTGGGTGGTGAGCTGATCCTGGACGTGGCGCAGCTGCGGGGGCCCGGAGAGGACGTCCTGCTGTGCAGCGCATGCCGTCCCCGTCGTGCAGCACGTCGTCCCGCTGCACGGGAGGTTGTCCCTGGGGTCCGGTCGTGGTGGCCCGCCGAGACGGCGGTGCGGTCCGGGATCGCACCGAGACGTCGATCAGATGTGACGCCGCGTGTGCGCTCTGGGGTCGCGGGTTCAGGCGAGGGCGGTGGCGAGCAGGGTGAAGGCGGCGATGATGACGGCGACGCGGCCGTAGTGGAAGCGGTCCCAGCGGTCGCTCTGCTCCCGCCAGTTGGCGGGGCGGTTCTCGGGGGTCCACGTCTTGCTGCGGTTGTTGATCGGGACGAGCAGCAGGACGGACATCAGGACGCTGAGGACCAGCAGTGCGGCGGCGGTGACGACGAGGCCGGCGCCCGGGTGGTGCCATCCGGCTATGGCCCATGCGGCGCTGAGTGCGAGGGAGGTGAAGTACCAGAAGGGCATCAGGGTGCCGAGCATCCGGCCGCCGTGGGCGCGGCCGAGCTGGTAGCTGTCTTCGGGCAGTGCGCCGAGGATCCGGTTGACGATGAAGGCGACGGAGAACTCCACCCCCACCATCACTCCGACGACCACGACGGTGACGACCTTGAGTGTGTCGAGCATGGTGACCCCTCCAGGAATCTAGCGCTGCTAGGTGATGAGGCAACGCTAGTACTACTGCCGCTCACTTGTCTAGCAGTGCTAGAATTTCGGTCATGTCGGTACAGGAACGCAAGGAACGCGAACGGGCGGCCCGCGAGCGCCTCATCGTGGCGACGGCCCGCGAACTCGCCGAGCAGCAGGGCTGGGACGCGGTCACCACCCGCCGCCTCGCCGAGCGCATCGAATACAGCCAGCCCGTCCTCTACAGCCACTTCCGCGGCAAGCGCGAGATCATCGGCGCCGTCGCCCTGGAAGGCGCCACCGAGATGGCCGCGGCGCTGCGGGCGGCGACCTCCGCCGCGGACGGCCCCCGCGCCGAGGTCACCGCCCTCGCCCGCAGCTACCTCGACTTCGCCGAACGCAACCCGGCGGTCTACGACGCCATGTTCCAGCTCGACGGCGGCCTGGCCTTCGCCGCCCAGGACACCCCGGAACCGCTCAAGGACGCCTTCGCCGCCCTGCTGGAAACCCTCGCCGTCGTCGCCGGCGACGACGTCCACCCGGGGCTGTTCACCGAGGTGTTCTGGGCCGCCCTGCACGGCGTGGCCACCCTCACCCGGGCCGGACGGCTCCCCCCGGCCGAAGCCGAGCGGAGAGTGGAACTGCTGGTGGACCGCCTCCCCGTGATCTGACCCACCATCCCGACGGACGGACAGCCAGGGCCCGCCAACCCGGCCCCGCCGGCGGGGCCGGTACTTGGTCGCCGTCACCGCCAGCGGCAGGTGAGGTCCGTCATCGGCGGCAGCAACACCGCAGCGTCCGCGTCCGGGCCGCTCGACGTCGCGAGCGCCTGGCCGACGTCCGGGTACAGGTGCAGGCCGGCCGCGCGGACCACGTCGGTCCACGCCACCTCGGTCCGGTCCTCGGCGTCGATCTCGACGGACGCGAGGTCCTGACGGACGGTCAGCGGGACGCGCAGCACGTGGACCAGGTGCAGGCGGTGGAAGACGCCGTCGCGGCCGGGCCGGGTGGTGAGCTGGTCCTGGACCCGGCGCAGCCGCGGTGGGTCGGGCAGGGCGGCGGTGTCCAGGCCGAGCTCCTCCCGCAGCTCCCGGGCGAGCGCGGTGGCGGTGTCCTCGCCGGGGTGAACCAGGCCGCCGGGCAGCGAGTGCTGGTCACCGAAGATGCTCACCGCCGGGATGCGCGCGGGCACCATCGAGGCCGAACAGGGCGGCCGGGTGCCGCTGTGGGAGCGCCGGTACGTGCGGTTCCCGCGGCTGCTGTTCGTGCTCACCGGCACCGGCCGGACCGGCTTCGACAACCGCGTCGGCGGGCTGCGGACGCACGCCCAGGAGCGGCACGTCGCCAAGATGCTCCAGGCCGTCCCGGCCGCCGCCGGCCTGGAGGACCTCCAGCGGTACGGGCCGAACGGGAAGGTCTGGTACCCGCTGGCCAACCGCCGAGCCGAACCCGTCGGCTTCCACGAACTCACCGCCGTCGGACTGCCTGACCCGCTCCCACCTTGATGGCCGCCCCGGGCGTACCGGGGCGGTCATCAAGGTGTCCAGCGCCAGGTGGCCGGTTCGGCAGGCTCAGCGAACGAAATTGCAGACCTTGCTGGGCGGGCACGGCTCAGCAGGGCCGTTGTTGCCTTGGCCGATCAGAAAGAACACCGCCGCCACCAGCAGCAGAAAGCCGCCTATGACGACCGTTCCCGGATGGCGGCTGTACCAAGCGGCCAACCAGGCCGTCATCTTCTGGCGCCAGGTGCGGCGAGCCGGGCCGGCCGCATCGTGACGGTCACCCGTCATAACTCCCCCAGGATTGCTCACTCTGCGGACATGAGTACCTGGGCTATTCCCGCCCCAGCCCGTCTACTACCCGTACGAGGAAGAGGAGTTGGCGCTCCGTCAGCCGCACCGCGCCGCGCAGCGGTGCCCAGGGCAGCGGGCAATCGGGCAGGTCCACCGGCTTCACCCAGACGGCCGTGACCCGGCGGCCGCCGCAGCGGCTGCACCGGCATGAGCACCGGTGCAACACGTCTCCGGGGGACGCCACAACTCCTTCGCGCCTGTCGGATCTTGACACTAGAGTGCCCGCCAAACGACATCGCCCTTCGGGGCGCCGGGGAGGGTTTTCCAACCATGGCAAGACATATGGGGCGGTGGCGGGGCATTCGTCCTGCAACTTTGGTCACTGCAGCCGCAGTTGCCTTCGCGGGGGTGATGCTGTCCGCCTCGTCGGCTGCCGCTGCGCCGCCGATCCAGCAGGTGCCGCAGGTCTCGCTGGCGTACACCGACGCGACCACGCCGACGACGAGTTACCCGCAGCCGACGGGCGAACTGCCGCTGGGCAGCTGGCTCGACGAGCAGGGCACCGCCCACAAGTCGCGGATCTACGCCTCCTTCGACCTGGCGGGCTTCGCCGCCAAGGACACCGGGAAGCACGTGGTGGCCGGCTGGTTCCTGTTCGGTGAGACCTCGGCCACGAGCTACGTCCCGCGCACCGTCGAGGTCTGGCAGACCGCGACGCCGACCGCCCCGGTCACCTGGCGCCGGGCGCCCGCCGAGAAGAAGCTGCTGGGCACCGTGGCCACTTCGGCCGGCGGCCCTGCCTCGTACCTGCGGCTGGACCTGAACAGCGCGGCCGCCAGCGCCGCCGCGTCCGGTGGCCACACCCTCTCCCTCGAGCTGCGGCTGTCCGACGCGGACGAGGCGAACACCGCGCTGGGGCGTCGGCTCAGCCCCCGCATGCTCATGTACGCCACGTCCAACACCGCGCCCGGCGCGCCCACCGACCTCTACAGCCAGCAGTACACCTGCGCGGACAAGGCGCGCCCGTACCTGGGGACCCTGACGCCGCCACTGACGGCGATGCTGCACGACGCCGACGCGAACGACGAGTACCTCACGGGCACCTACGCCATCTGGCCGGCCGGGCACCCGGAGCAGCGCACCGAGTTCACCAGCAACACCATGACCAAGGACCGCGGGAGGGCCGCGAGCGTGCCGCCGGGCGTGCTCGCCGACGGCGGAACGTACGCCTGGCAGGTCCGGGGCGGCGACGGCACCGAGCTGTCCGCCTGGTCCAAGCCCTGCGCCTTCCACGTCGACGTCACCCGGCCCACCGCCGCACCCGTGGTGACCTCGGCGAACTTCCCGGAGGGCCAGATTGGGCCCGGCGGGGTCCCGGCCGAGTTCACGCTCACCTCGAACTCGACCGCGGACGTGGAGGGTTACCAGTACAGCTGGACCCAGGACTTCCCCGTCGACGGCTGGTCCGACGGCCCGAACGGGCTGCCGCAGTGGACCGACCCGTACACCCTGCCGGGCCGCGTCCGGGCTCCCCAGCTCGGTGGCGCGGTGAAGGTCACGCTGTCGCCGCCGGACGCCGGCCCGGCCACGCTCTTCGTCCGCAGCCTCGACCGGGCGGGCAACCCCTCCCCCACGACCAGCTACCGGTTCCACGTCCCCACCACCATGCCCGTGGTGACCGGCCTGCCGGCACCGGTGCTGCTGGACACGCCCTTCACCCTGCAGCTGGCGCCCAACGCGAGCCTGGCCGCAGTGGACAGCTACACCGTGCAGGTGAACTACGACACGCCGCAGACCGTGGCGGCCGCCGCGGACGGCACCGCCTCGGTGACGCTCGCCCTCGCAGGCGCGGGCGGCAGCATGATCACGGTGCGCAGCCACAGCCCGAACGGCTGGGTCAGCTCCTCCAACCGGCTGTTCGCCTACGTGGACACCAGTCCCACCGTCACCTCCGAGACCTACCCGGAGGACACCGGATCCGGAGCCGCCGGCGGCGGGGTAGGGGTCACCGGCGTGTTCACCTTCGCTCCGAAGGTGAAGAACACGGCGTCCTACACCTACGCCCTCGACTTCGGTGCCGAGACCACCGTCGCCGCAGCGGCGGACGGCACGGCGCAGGTCTCCTGGACCCCGGACACCAGCGGGCAGCACATCCTCTCCGTCTACCCGACCGACCGGGACCGACGGACGCACGAGACGTACTACTACTACTTCAACGTGAGCTGACGCTGCGGTAGCAAGGCGAAGGGGCACGCGGCCTGCGTGCCCCCTCGCTGTGTTCCGTCCACGGGTGCCGGCTGTCGGGGCGGTGTCAGGCCGGGCGGGCACAGTGGTGTCACGCCGGAAGGGACAGCGCACCGTCCCCGAGGCTGGGGTACCTGGGGCGGCTGATCGGGTGCCGGGCTGGAGAACGGCCGAGCAGGGCCTTCGGGCCCGCGCAGGTTCGAATCCCGCCCTCTCCGCCGCGCGGGCCGGTACGGAGAGGCCGGCGGGTGGGAGCGCCGGCGGCCAGGTTCGCGGGCAGTTCGGTGACCACGTGAAGCGGCGAAGCGACCGGGCCGCACCAGGAGGGCAGCGGCCGGGCCGGGAGCGACGGGGGAGCGCTCCGGGCCCGGCCGGTAGGAGGCCAGCCGCATCCGGGTCGGGGCGCGGCTGCTCTGCACGGCGGCCCGGGTGGAGCCTGTGGTGGGGCTGCCGTGCCGGGAACAGTAGACCCGGCTGCTCGGCCACCGCTAGGGCTGTGAGCAGGGATTTTTCGGCCGCGAACATGCCAGCCGCATGTGCGGGATCACCGCTCGGCGGGCCAGCCCGGGTAGTGGGACGGCGGCAGCAACGAACGGCTGTCCAGCGGGCCGGGCCGTCCGCGCTGGTCATCACGTGCTCCAGGAGCCGGGCCACGGTGACCGCCTCGGCGTCGGCCGCGGCCTCCCGGAACACCGGTGGGCCTTCCGTCCCGCCGCGGGCGTTCTCGTGGTCCCAGCAGTACGACCAGCCCTCGCCGTCGGCGGCCCGGTTCACGGTGAGCAGCAGGTCGACGTCGTCGTGGTGCGGCAGATCGCTGCCCTTGAACGCCTCGAGTTTGGGCCCGTTGCGCTCCTTCCGGCGGCCTGCCGGATCGGTCTTGGTCTGGTGGCCTGGGGACAGAGGAGCCGGTCTACAGGCGCGGGCCGATCGCCGGCGCGGTCCTGGGCGCCGTCGCCGTCGGCGGCCGGCTCCCGGCTCCACCGGATCCGCCGGGCCCCGACATCCTGGTCAGCCATGGGATCAGGAAAGTGGCTTGCTCCGGCGGGTCAGCAGCCCGAGCAGCCCCTTGAAGCGGAACGGGCCCTTGTCCATCTCGAACGACCCGTCGGTGCGCAGCAGCGGCGACCGCTCGATGCTCTTCCCCGAGTAGTTCTCGACGTTGCGGATCCGGGCGCCGGCCGGGTCGGTGAGGTCGATCAGGGCGAACGCGCACCAGTAGGACTTGTCCGACTCCTCGGACAGGGTGCAGGTGACGGTCTGGCCCCGGTGGTCGGTGACGGTGATCTCGGCCTGGTAGGAGCGGAACGACCCGACGCCGTTGGAGACGGCCGAGTACGCGCAGAGCAGGATGTAGCCGTGCCGGTCCAGCCGGCCGATCGTGACGGTCTCGCTGCCGGGGGCGGTGGAGTCACCGCTGTGCAGGAGGTGGGGCGCGGCGGTCAGGCTGCCCAGGGTGCGGTGGTCCACCGCGTCGGTGGTCGCCGCCGCAGCGCTGCTGACGGCCTCGGCGGGCACGTGGAGGGCGAACAGGTCGAGATCCGAGCGTTGCCCGTTCTCGCGGCCCTGCCAGGAGAGGGTGCAGGTGATCTTCGCCTCGGGGTCGGCCTTGGCCAGGCTGATCCGGGCACTGCCGCCCTTGGTGAGGACGACGGGCCGGGACGGACGGGTGCTCAAGGAAGGTCCTCGGGTGACGGGTTGCCGGGCGGAGCCGCCCAGCCTGCCGGTCTCCCCGAAGTCCCCGCAAGTGCCGGCCCTGGCTGCGCGTGCCGGCCGGGCAGAGCGGCGGTGGGTGCGAAGGCCGGGTACCGGGTCAAAGGTGCACGCCGATCAGGTGCCGTCCTCGAATTGGGCGTCGCCCCCTTCACCGCAGGCGTCGCACGTCCACTCGGCGGCCCAGGTGACCGAGCCCTCGGCCGGGCGCTCGGACTGCTGCTGGGCCAGAGCGGCGGGCCGGGTGGCCAGCAGGGTTTCGAGCAGGGCGACTTGTTGGACCGTCAGCTTCTGGTCGGTGCGGGCCTTGTCCTGTTTGCGCAGCCACGCGCCCGGCCGGAACGTGGGGTCGGCCTCGCCGCCGGTGCGGTTGGCCGGGCCGGTGAGGGTGCCGCCGCCGGCGAGGTAGGCGAGCATCCGGCGGTAGGAGCGGTTCCAGTCCGGGTCCAGGCGCCACATCGCGTCCAGCGCGGTGAGCTTCGCGTCCTGAGCGGCCGTCAGCTTGGTGTTCTTGCGCTGGCGCCCGGCCCACGCGCCGACCGCGTGGCCGTCGAGCTTCTCGGCGGCCGGGATGGCCAGGTGCCCGTGGGTCTCGGCCCAGGCCCGGGCGTGGGCGTAGCCGCGGTCCCAGGAGCGGGCGTGCTTGTCCCAGATCATGCCGAGCTGGTCCAGCTCGTGGATGCGGACCGGGGCGAGCAGGCCGGCGCCGCCCAGGTAGCGCTGCCGGTCGAGCCAGGAGATCAGCGCACCGTCCCGCGTCTTGTCCGTCGGGTCGAGGTGACGGTGCCCGGTGTGGAACTCGGCGGCCGTCTGTGGATGCTCGGTCGCCTCCTCCCCCGGCGCCGTACGAGCCCCTACGGTGGCGCCGTGACGATCAGCGGCGCGTCCGGCAGGACAAGCAGCTGGTCCGTATCGGCGGCCCGGACCGAGGGCCGGTCCTGGGACACGGTGTCGATCAGCCAGGGAACCGACGAGACCCCGAACAGCGCAGCTCCGGACCGCCACAGCCACTGCGCCAAGCCACCGACTAGGATTCCTTCCTGACGGCCCGTCATGGGCGCTTGCGTAAACAGGGGTGGATGACATGCCGGACGACATCGAGTGGATGAAGCGTGGGCTGGAGGATCCGGCGATCGAACGAGTGGACCTGCGCATCGACATCCCGCACTCGGCGCGGATGTACGACTTCTGGCTCGGCGGCAAGACGAACTTCCCGCCGGACCGGGCCCTCGGCGAGGCTTTCGAGCAGGCCATCCCCAGCATCAAGGTGATGGCCCGGGAGAACCGCAGGTTCCTCGGCCGCGCGGTGCGCTACCTCGCCGGCGAGGCGGGCATCCGCCAGTTCCTCGACATCGGCACCGGCATCCCCACCGAGGGCAACACCCACGAGGTCGCCCAGACCACGGCCCCGGACAGCCGCGTCGTCTACGTCGACAACGACCCGATCGTGCTCGCCCACGCCCGCGCGCTGATGGACAGCACCGGCTCCGGCCGCACCGCCTACATCCACGCCGACCTGCTGGAACCGGAGAAGATCCTCGCCGACCCGATCCTGACCGGCACCCTGGACCTCGACCAGCCGGTGGGCCTGACGCTGGTGGCCGTCCTCATGCTTGTCGCCGACCATGACGCCCCCTGGGCCAAGGCCCGCGTGCTGATGGACGCCCTGGCCCCCGGCAGCTACGTCGCGATCACCCACCCCGGAGCGGACTTCAACCCGACCGCCATGGCTGCGGTGGTCGAAGCCGCAGCCAAGGGGAACATGACTCTGGTGCCGCGCACCCGCGACGAGGTGGCGCGGTTCTTCGGCGACTGGGAGCTCGTGGACCCGGGGGTCGTTCCCGTCATGGGCTGGCGCCCCGAGGACGGAGAGCCCGCCGACCCCGCCGCCGCCTACTACTGGTCCGGAGTCGCCCGCAAGCGCTGAACCCCACCCAGCCGCTCGAACCGCGTCGGGCGCAGTCGGGTCCTGATCCGGCCGAGGACACCGCGGGCGGCAGGGAGGGCGACTGACAGCGGCCGACTTCAGCGTGCCGTTCTGACGGTCGGTCACAGATGTGCCCCACTGCCTGGGTCACGTCCCCTCCGGGACTCCTTGGTGCGGACCGTCAGGAGGCCGTCTTGTAGCAATCCAGCTGCCGGTTGACTGCCTCAGCGGTCATGGCACCCTTGTGGGTCCAGAACGGAACCCCGCTTTGCACCCCGGGCAGCCCGGCACCGGCTGCTCCCAGCGGATGCCGAGTTCGGTGAGCTGGTCCTGGACGTGGCGCAGCCGCGGGGGCTCGGGGAGGGCTGTGACCCGCCCCGCAGCTGACGCCGCCCGTGGCAGCCGGCGAGAGCGCGCGTCGGCGGCCATCCGCGCCAGGCCGTGGCCCAACAGTGCGGTCCAGCACCGGAACTGATGGCCCGTCACTATACTCGCCGGCGGTGGACGGCACGGCGTCGTGACGTGCCGCCATCTCGAGGTGAGGGGTCCCCATGACCACAAGCACCGAGCGCCCGGTGGCCGACGTGGAGTCCGCCAACATCGCGCGGATCTACGACTACTACCTGGGCGGGCTCTACAACTTCGAGGTGGACCGGCAGAAGGCCGAGCGGATCAGGTCGGTGCTGCCCAGCGTCGAACTGCTCGCGCGCGCGAACCGGGACTGGCTGCGCCGCACCGTGCGGTTCCTGCTCGCGCAGGGCGTGGACCAGTTCGTCGACCTCGCATCCGGGCTGCCCACCATGGGCAACGTGCACGAGGTGGCGCACGCCCGGAACCCGAAGGCCCGGGTGGTGTACGTGGACCACGAGCCCTCGGCCGTGCTGCACGGTGAGGAGATCCTGGCGGACGAGCCGCTGGTGGCGATGGTCGAGGCGGACGGCCGGTTCCCGGAGCGGATCTGGGAGCACCCCCGGGTCCGCGAACTGATCGACCTCAGCCGGCCGGTCGGCATCCTGATGGGCGGCCTGCTGGTGTTCGTCGACGACAAGGACGACCCGGCCGCCCTGGTGGCCCGCTACCGGGACGCCTGCGCGCCCGGGAGCTACCTCGCCATCTCGCACCTCTCCGACGACCTGGCCGACCCGCAGACCCGGACCCAGGTCGGCCGGATGACCGACGCCTACCTCGCCGGCGTGGGCCAGCAGCTCCACGTCCGCCCCAGAGACGTGATCGCGTCCTGGTTCGAGGGCATGGAACTCGTCGAGCCGGGACTGACCCTGATGGCGGACTGGCGCCCCACTCCCGGCCACGCGGTGGACGCCCAGACACCCTCGAAAGCGCTCGGCTACGGCGCGACCGCCCGGATGCCCTGACCCGGGCGCCAAAAGCACCCGCCCACGGTGGGGCGGTGGGGCACCCGCCGCCGTGGGGCGAGGCGGGTGCCCCACCGCCCCACCAGCTCCGCCCACTGCGGCGGCCTCCCGCCGGTGAGCACCCGGCGGACGTCCACCGACAGTCGGGGGCCGGCCTGGGGCAGTAGGTGGCGGTGACGGTGGCTTTGCCATGGTCAGGGCTGAGGGCAGGGGTGCGGTCCGGGACGGCCGCTGTGAAGCGCACGGCCGACGCGCTCGCCCGGTTGGCGCCGGCTCAGCGCGCCGGGCGGTAGGTCGCGATGATCACCCCGCTGCTGGTCGGCTGGGCGCTCACCAGCTCCAGCTTCTTCAGCGCGCTGCCGTCGGCGAACAGCTTCTTGCGGCCCTCGCCGGCCACCACCGGGTGGATCAGCAGCACCAGCTCGTCCAACAGGTCCAGCTCCAGCAGCGAGCGCACCAGCGTCGGGCTGCCCGCCACCGTGATGTCCTTGCCCTCGCCCGCCTTGAGCTCGTTGACCGCAGCCGCCAGGTCGCCCTTGAGCAGCGTGCTGTTCGCCCAGTCGTCGACGCTGTCCAGCGTCGAGGAGACGACGTGCTTGGGCGAGTCGTTGATCCACTTCGCGAAACCGGCGTCCTCACCGTCGGTCACCGTCGGCCAGTACCCGGCCCACTCGGTGAACGTCACCCGGCCCAGCAGGATCGTGTCGGCCGACTCCAGCGTGCCGGCCAGCGCCGCTCCCATCTCCTCGTCGAACGCGAACTGCCACTCGTTCGGCGACTGGGCGACACCGTCGAGCGAGACGAACAGACCCGAGACAACCTTGCGCATGATTCCTCCACGATGAGTCCGGGGTCCTGCGCCCGCCCCTGGCGGGGCGGGCCGACCCCGGTCGGCTACGTCATGGACACTAGGCGGGCGCCAGGGGTGCGGTCTTGTACAGAAGCGACAGCGGCTCCGCCGTGTCCCGGGCGCTCAGCTCGGTGGCCGTGCGCCCGACGTACCGCTTCAACGACCGTGCCAGGTGCGGCTGGTCGAAGTACCCCAGGCGGTGCACGACCTCCTGGGCCGGCGCCCCCTCCTGGATCAGCACCGCGGCCTGGCGGGCGCGGTGGATCTGCCGCACCGCGCCCTGGGTCAGGCCGGTCGCCGCGACGAACCGCCGCTGCAGGGTACGGTCCGAGAGGTCCGGGCAGGCGCCGCCGAGGACGGCGGGCACCACCGGGTCCAGGTCCACGATGCCCTCGCGCACCATCCGCAGCACGAACGCCTCGGCATTGTCGTAACCGGGCACGTGCCAGGCGGAGCCCTTCAGCCACAAGGAGCGCCGCGTCACGTCGGGGATCGCCACGTTGCCGCCCACCAGCCGGCTGACCGGGATGTGCGGCATCGACGTACCCAGCGCGAAGCTGATCCCGAAGAAGGCGGCGTCCCCGGGCACCGGCGCCCAGGACGCCTTCGCCTCCGGCCCCAGCACGGCCGCCTGCACCTGACCGTGCTGCTCCCAGAACACCAGCTCCCAGTGCGACGTCGCGACCGACATCATCCGGCCGACGTCCTCGCTGCGACTGCGCCACACCCGCTCGACGTACGCCAGCTCCGACGGCCGGCTCTCGATCACCAGACCCAACCCACTCCCCCTCACACACACCGCTCTCGCGATTGTCAGTCTGGCACCCCCACCGGACAACACTCCCGCCCGGGACGCCCAGGCGCAGCGGACCGGGACCGGCGGCCGAGGCTGCGAAGTGGCGGCCCGATGGATTGCCAGGCGACTTCGACCGGTCAGAGCAGGTAGGGGTACAGCTCCACCCGGTCCGCTTCGACGCTGATCTCCACCCAGGCGCTGTCGGGCGGTGGCGGTGAGCCGATCTCGAACAGCACCCGCGAGTCACCCATCTCAAGGACAGCGGCGCCGTCCTCGGTGAGCTGGAGCCGTCCTCGCAAGACGACGCGGCCGGCCTCCTCGCGCACCCCTGGCTCGGCAAGCGCGGCCGACCGCGTGTTCCGGCCCCAGAGGACGTCTTCGTCGACGGTCCATTCGACATGGTGCCGGCCCGCCGCGCTGTCCAGGTCACCGCGCCACACCACCACGGCGCTGCCGACGGGCGTGTGGGCTCGGACCCTCGGCAAACCCGACGGACCCAGCGGCAGCAACTCGGTACGCACCAGCACACCCCGATCATCCACCCGCCCGGCCGGTGCGGTCAGGAGCAGCCGGGGCAGGACGGTCGAGATCTCTTGGCAATCGGCCAGGATCACCTGCTGGCCCGTCTCATCGAACTTGCCCGCGTCTCACCGGACTTTGACCGGCACCCCGACCGCGCAGCTCGGCCTGGCCCGCTGGAAGATCCGGCGCCACCAGGGCTGTGCTGCCCGACGCACCGGAGCCTCGGTGACAGCGGGACCGGTCCGTCCCTCGATCGGGGTGTCCCATTCGATCAGGGCAGCGGGGAACCAGGTGACGGGCTTGGTGTCACCGCGGGCGTTGGCCCAGGCGGCCACGCGTACGGCGGCTTCCCGGCTGGGCAGCAGGCCACGGTCGTCGTCGGCCGCCACGCCGAGCTCGCGCACACCGTCCTCGTACAGGTTGTTGCAGAGCCAGCTGTGCAGCAGGCCGAGGTCATAGCCGAGCACCTCCCAGCCCAGCTCCCGCCCGCCCTCGGCCACCTCCCGGACGGGCAGGCCGGCCCGGCGGTCGAGGTGCGCGAGCAGCACCGGCTCGTCCGTACCGGCGGCGAGAATGTCGGCGGTGAAGCCACCGGCATGGTCGGAGGGCACCAGCAGGGCGTACAGGCGTGCGCCCACAGGCACCTGGACCGGCAGGCAGGCCGCCAGCGCCTCCGGGACGGTACCGAACCAGCAGTCGTCCTCCGGAAGCCGGTCGATCAGGCAGTCGGACGCCGTGGTCAGCCCCGCCGCCCGAGGCAGGCCCGAGCCATCGAGCGACTCAGGCACCGCGACGAAGTAGCCGCCCAGCAACATCCCACCGGGCACATCACCGTCGGGAGAAAGACTCTCGATCATGCCCGCACCGTACCTGACCTGCGATGTCGAACTCCGATGAGACGAATCCACGGCAGTCGAACTCCGATGTCCGCTCGTACACGTCACCGGGCAGCGGGCCGGAGCGCCCGTAGCCCACGTCGCTTCCCCGGATTTCCTTCATGCTCGGCTCGATGCCCTGGATCTCGTTCCACGGGCAGGGACCAGCGTCCCGGCGATCGGCGCCGCGACTCCCCAGTGCCCCACGAAGAGGACCAGCACCGCAGCGGCGAGTACGCCGTTGCCCGTCGAGACCAGTACCGCACGAAGGCGCCACTGGGCCGGCAAGCGGCACGGGGCCGGTCGTAGTCGGAGCCCATGCCGGACCCGAGGTCTCCACGGCCACAAGGTCAACTACACTCCGCACACCACTGCGGACATGACGTCAGCGGGGGCGGCGGGGGTACCCTGCCCCGGACCAAGACGAGGCGCAGCCCGGTGCTGGTGGTCAGCTTCGGCGGCGACCGGCTCGATCACAACGACAGGACCATCTGTGGCAACTGACTACGACGCTCCGCGCAAGACCGACGAGGACAGCTCGACCGACAGCATCGAGGAGCTGAAGGCCCACCGCAGCGACAAGGCGGCCTCCGCCATCGACGCCGTCGACGCCCTGGAAGCCGCCGACGGATCGGAGCTGCCCGGCGCCGACCTCTCCGGCGAGGAACTCACCGTCGCCGTCCAGCCCATGCTGAACGACGAGTTCACCTGCGCCAACTGCTTCCTCGTCCACCACCGCAGCAGGCTCGCCCGCCTCAAGAACAACCAGCCGATCTGCAACGACTGCGACTGACCACCCGCCCGACGGGCCCCCGGGCCCGGGCGCTGTCGCCCACCGGCGCCGGCCGCAAGCGGCTGACGGAGACCGACGCCGGCCTGCCGCCCGTGCCTGGCGCAGGGCGGCGAAGTCGGCCGGGTCGCGCCGAGCCTGCCCCCGGCCGAGGCCGACCTGGCCGAGGAGCCTCGGGTCGACTCCCTCGGCCGGGGCAGGCCCGGGATGATCCGGGTCCGGCCGTACGCGAGGCCAGGTAGGCGAGGCGGACGGCCAAAGGTGTGCGGCTCCGCCCGGGAGCGCGCTCGGTCAGGATCCAGCGGCCGTGCCGCTCCGCGACCAGGCGGGCAGGGGCCGGACGACGACCCCGGGGTGTTCAGCGGGCCGGTTGCAGCCGGTGGATCCGGTCGAGGCTGCCGGTCAGGAGGTCCTCGTGCGTGAGGGCGAAGTCGCCGTTGGGCAGCGGCTCGGAGCCGAAGTGCCTGCCCACGACGGTGTCGGGGAGGAAGTCGTAGAGCTGCCCGGGCATGCCGGCGGGGTAGTTCACGGGCGTGCCCCAGCCGGCTGGGGCTTCGTCGGAGCCGAAGACCACCCAGTGGTCGGCCACGACGGGGGTGTCCGTCGCCGGCACGCCGCCCGTGTGGCAGTCCAGGGCCGGGGCGGTGAGCACGTCCGGGTCCAGGGGCCGGTACCAGAGCAGCAGCGGACTGGCCTTCTTCGCCTCGGCGTTGTCGAAGCAGCAGAGCACGATGGTGTGCTCGGGGTAGTGGTCGGCGTAGAACCGCAGCAGCTCGGGGTCGATGCCGGGGCGTTTGCGCGCGGGCACCTGGGCCAGCGCGGCCGGAATCTGTGTCGCGTCCTCGGCGAGCAGCACCGTGTAGATGTCGTGGTCGAACACCTGGACCGAGCGCGGGGTGCTCGCCGACCGCGTCCGCTCGTGAAGCTGCCCGGGCGGGCGGACCGCGTCCACCATGCGGGACAGGATGTCGGTGCAGCCGCCTGCGGAGAGGAAGTTCTCGGGGCTCATGGAGCGGCCGGGCAGGTGGAGCAGCATCGCGTTGGCACCGGCGGAGAGATTCACCGCCGTGTTCTGGTAGCCCAGGACGTGGATCACCCCGTGCTGCGGGTGGCGCCGACGCCCGGTGTACAGCGTGGTGCCGGAGAACTCTGCCCGGTTCGTCGAGACGCACATGGGCTCAACCTAGTGGCGGCAGCGGGGTTTTCGGGATCGGTCGGGTCGTCGGCCCGGCGCCGCGGAACGAGGCCGCAGTACCGCTCCCGGGGGGGCGGCCGGATCGGTAGCTCGCCTTGACCTCCTCGAAGAGCCGGTCGGCCTTGCCGGTGCGGCCGCTGGTCGCCTCGGCCTCGAAGCCCGCCGGGTCGGTGCCCGGGACGTGGCCGGAGGTGGTGCGGAAGCCCCAGGGCGGTGGCGCGTGCGAGAGAGGTTTCGCCCGGCCCATCGGGGTCAGACGCACCGGGTCGAACCCGTCGGACCGAGCCGAAGGAGAGCACCCGGTGACCGTCCTTTCGCGCCTGCCCGGCGCCTTCGAACACGAGTGGAACCGGCAGCTGCGGGCCCACGAGCCGTACGGCGTCCGGGGCGGACCGGCCGAGGACGAGCGCGGCCGGCTGCTGCGCTCCGGACGCCGCCCGCGCAACGCCGCCTGAGCATCGCTGCCTGACGCCGCATCAGGGCGCGCGCCCGCCTGCCCGCCCGAGAGGAGGGAACCCCCGCCGTGCAGATCTGGACCGTCCTGCGCCCGCTCGCGGCGGCTGCCGCCGTCCTGGTGGTGCTGCTGGTGGTGGACCGCGTGGTGCAGCGCGGCCTGCGCCGGCTCACGGCCGCGGGCCTGGTGCTCGGCGTGGCGGCCCAGAGAACCCTGGGCAACGTCTTCGCCGGCCTCCAGCCGGCCTTCAGCGACATGGTCGGGATCGACGACGTGGTGGTCGTGGCCGGGGAGTGGGGCACGGTCGAGGAGATCACCCTCACCTGCGTCGCGATCGCCACCTGGGACCAGCGGCGGATCGTCATGCCGGTCTCGTACTTCGTCGCCAAGCCCTTCGAGAACTGGTCCCGCCGCGGCCCCGGCATCACCGGCACCGCCCTGCTCCACCTCGACCACAGCACGCCGGTGGGCGAACTGCGGGCCGAGTTCGAACGGCGGCTGGCCGAACACAAGCTCTGGGACGGCGTCGGCCGGGCCCTCCAGGTGGTCGACACCACGCCCAGCACCATCGTGGTCCGGGCCCTGATGACCGCCCGCAACGCCGACGACGCCTTCGAACTGCGCTGCTGGGCCCGGGAAGAACTGATCCGCTACCTCCGCTACCTCCGCCACCACCACCCCGCCGCCCTGCCCCGCCTCGCCCTCGCCCAGGCCCCGGAGCCGCCTGACGGCTGACGGTGCGTCACCATCGCCCCGGGAGCTCGGCGGTGTTGCGTTCCCTGCAGGAGTCGGGGCCGCGCGGCAGCCGGCCCCGCAGGGCACGGGATGCCTGCTTCGTGAGCAACGGCGCTCAGCCACTTGACCGTTGGGGGCGGACGGTGAAACCGTCCACAGGTGGTCAATACTGCGGGGGAATCGATTTCGGCCCGACCGGAGGACCGCGGCGCGTCCGTTCTGCGCTTCGCGGTGGAACTCGTCGCGTGGGTGGCGACGCCCTGGGCGTTGGCCGGCCACTCCTGGCTGCTTGCCGCACTGTCCGTGGTGCTCCTGGTCGGTCTTCCCACGTGCTTCTCCACTCCGGGTGACAAAGCACAGGTGATCATCGCGGTACCGGGCTGGGTGACGATCCTTCTGGTGCTGCTCCAGCTCGCCGCGGCCGTGGCCTCCGCGTGGCTGGCCTGGCCTGTGTGGGCGGCCGGCCCCGTGACCCTGCTGGCCGCCGCGACTGTGGTCACGGAGCGCCGGCGCTGGCGGTGGCTGCTCTCCGGCGGATCGACGCGTCACCCAGGGCACTCGTCCGCCGGCTGAAGCGCTCCGTCGGAGCCCGGGCGCCGGGCTGACGGACCGGCAGCCCGCCGGGGCTGTCCCCGGTGTCCCGGCCCGTACGGCGCAAGCGGCCTGGGGCCGTCCCGGCGGTCTGCTCCTGGGTGCCGGGCCCGGTTCCAGGATCTGCGGCATGGCGACACGACTCGTGCAGATCACCATGAAGGCCCGGGACGACTCCGCGCTCGGCCGGTTCTGGGCGCAGGCGCTCGGCTGGGGTGTCGACAGCGAGGGGCCCGGCGTGACCAACCTCGAACCCGTGGGCTTCGTCTGCCCCGACCCCGTGGCCGTCTGCGTCGACATCGTCGCCGGCCCGGAGCCCAAGACGGTGAAGAACCGGGTGCACCTCGATCTGGCCACCACCTCGACCGCCCGTCAGACGGAGCTGGTCGCGCGCCTGAAGGACCTCGGCGCGACGCTCGCCGACGTGGGTCAGGGCGACGTCCCCTGGACGGTCATGTCCGACCCGGAGGGCAGCGAGTTCTGCCTCCTGACCCCTCGCTGACCCCGGTCACGGCACCGGCGCGGCGGCCGGTGCCGTGACCGGGAAGGTTCGCCGGGATCGGTTCAGGGCGACGGAGGACGCGGTTCCCGCTCTCCCGTCCCGCCGTCGGGCACCTTCTCGAACTCGATCACCAGCGATCCCCAGCGGCGCATCCTGGTGCCGGGGGCGGGAGTCTGGGCGGTGACCACCCAGACTCCGGGCCAGGTCAGTGCCCCGACCGGTGGGCCGTCCGGATCGGCGGCGGCGAGGGCCACGCCGGCTTCCGACGCGACTGTGCGGGCATCGGTCACGGTCAGCCCGACGGTGTCGGGAACCGTCACCTCGCGAGCGGTGCTCGGTCCCATCCAGCTCATGTCGCCCTCCCTGCGGGCAGCATCGCGCTGATCTGCGGCAGAGGGAAGACCCCGGCCCACCCCGCTGAACCTTCGCGGACACAGCGCCAGGACCCAACAGCCCGGCCTGGGAACGATCCTGACGGACCGTCCGATACTGATCCGCAGTCGGCCGGAGAGCGCGCGGGCGGTGAGGGGCCGGCCGCCCCGGCCCCTCACCGGCGTCAGCGCGCCGTTCGGGCGGCCGCCACCACGGCCGCGGCCAGCTGGTCGTTCTCCGGTGCGCCGCCGGAGGGCGGGAAGGTGAACCGCCGCCGGGTGTAGCCGTACGCCACGCCGCTCGCCGGGTCGGCGAAGCCCTGTGCGCCGGCCACCCCGGGGTGGCCGAAGGCGTTCGCGCCGAGGAACGGGTAGCGCAGGCCCGAAGTCTCGAAGCCCAGCGCGAAGTTGTCCACCGAGCCGGTCACCAGGTCGGTGCCCGGGTAGTGCAGGGTGGTGAACTCGGTGACGGTCTCCGGCTTCAGCAGCGGGCCCAGGCCGCCGAGGCCGCTGATCGCCGCCGCGTACATCCCGGCGACACCGCGGGCGCTGCCCACGCCGCCGGCCGAGGCCGGGCCCTTGGCCCGGGTCTCCCGCCGGTTGACGAAGTCCACCAGGTCGGTGCGCAGGTTGAAGGAGGTCGCGAACAGGCCGTCCTTGCCGGGCAGCGGCTGCGCCGCGAAGGCGGCCAGCTGATCCGGTGTCGGCTCGGCCCGCTGCAGGCTGACGAAGCGCGGCTCCAACTCCTCGGGCAGCCCGAGGAACAGGTCCAGGCCGTACGGCGCGCGGATCCGCTCCTCGTACAGCTCCTGCAGGGTGCGCCCGGTGGCCCGCAGCACCACCTCGCCGGTCAGCGCGCCGATCACGGTGGCGTGGTAGCCGTGCGCGGTGCCGGGCTCCCAGTAGGGCTTGTGCGCGGCCAGCCGCCCGGCGACCAGCCGGTCGTCCGCCAGTTCCTGCGCCGTGAACCCGCCCTCCACCGAGATCGCCCCGGCCCGGTGCGCCAGCAGCTCGCGCAGGGTCAGCCGGCCCTTGCCCTCGGCGGCGAACTCCGGCCAGTACGAGGCCACTTCGCGGTCCAGTTCGAGCACGCCGTCCTGCACCAGCAGGGCGACCAGCAGGTGTGCGGCGCCCTTGGTCACCGAGTAGACGCCGGTCAGGCTCTCCCGTTCGACGCCCTGGGACCACAGGTCGACCACCAGCCGCCCGTCCAGGTACGCGGCGAGCTGCGCGCCCGGCTCGGCCGGCTCCTCGGCGAGGAAGGCCTCGAACTCCTCCCGGACGCCCTCGAACCCCTCGGCGACCGTCCCGTTCACAGACATGGCTGACCCCTCGTCAATCGCTGGTTGCCCGATCAACAACGTGGTTCCGCCGAACTATTCCGGCTCACGGCCCCTGCCGGCGCCCCGGCCGCGGGCTCCCGGCGGCCCGGGTGCCGACGGCATCGTCGGACGAGTCCGTCAGTTCGCCGGGCCCGCCCCGGCAGCGGCCAGGGCCCGGCGGCGACACCGGGACATGCGCAGGACGGAATGAGCAGTTCTACTCAGGCCCGGCCACCCCGTCCTCTTCCTCACCGCCACCGTGTCGGCCGCCCTCGTCAACGCCGCCTTCCTCGGACGGCTCGTCAGCAGGTACCGTCTGGGCGCGCGCGACCCCCGGGCCACCAGGTAGTCAAGGCCCCCGGCCGGCCCGGGTGTTCTCCGGTCAGGGCCGGGGCGGGACAAGCAGGCGGCGGCCGGCGCTGGCGCCGCCGTCGACGAAGACGCCGGCTCCGGTCATGTAGGCGAAGTCGTCCGCCGCCAGGCCCAGGACCGCCTGGGCGATGTCCTCGGGTGAGGCGATGCGGTGCAGCCCGTCGACGTTCTGCTCGCCCAGCCACGCCCTCGCGGCGGTCCAGGTCGCGTCGTCCATCCCCGGCGGCCGTACCAGCGCGGTGTCCGTGGTGCCCGGCATGATCGCGTTGACCCGGATGCCGTCGCGGCCGTAGTCGAGCGCGGCGGCCTGCACCAGGCCCTGGACCGCGCGCTTGCCCGCCGAGTACGCCGCGCCCTGCGGCCGGGCCACCTCGACGGCGGAGGACGAGGTCACGATCACCACCCCGCCACCGCGCGCCAGCAGGTGGGGGATCTGGTACTTCATCGACAGGAACACGCCCCGCGCGTTGGTCGCCATCACGTCGTCGAAGGTGTCGGTGCCCAGTTCGTGCAGCCGGGCGGTGCGGCTGATGCCCGCGTTGTTGAAGGCGATGTCCAGGCCGCCGAACGAGTCGACGGTCTGCCGGACGAAGTTCTCCACGTCCTTCTCGACCCGGACGTCCGCCCGGACGTAGCGGGCGGTGCCGCCCGCCCGGCGGATCTCGCGCTCCACCTGGGCCCCGAGCTCGGCCCGCCGCCCGCAGAAGCCGACCGCGGCGCCCTGGGCGGCGAAGGCCAGCGCGGTGGCGCGGCCGATCCCCGAGGTGGCCCCGGTGATGGCCACCACCTTCCCCGCGAAACGTCCTCGCGGCACGGTACGTGCCCCGGACGCGGCGGCGGTGGGTGCGGCGGCCAGTCCTGCCGCGCCGAGCAGGCCGGCCGCGCCGGCGAGTACGGCGCGGCGTCCGGGGCCGCCCGGGGAATGTGCCGACGGAGCGTCAGAATGCCGGTGGGGGCTGGAGTTTGACTGGGTGCGGTGGTGGTCTGTCATGTCTCGAAGCCTGGCGGACGGCCGCCGGCCGCCGGATCGGCCTTCCGGTCCGGGGTTTCGGCCGATCGGTCGCCGCGCTCTCCTCCTCGGGGAGGAGGCCGCAGCCTTGGTCCCGGCCGCGGTCGGAACCGCTCTGCCCGAGCCCCGCCGCACGCTGCCCGGCCGGAGCGCTCCGGTGGGCCGGTCGTCGCGCTCCGGCCTCGCCGACCTGGTGGATGCGCGAACTCAGTTGCTCCTCAGCCCAGTTGGCGTCCACGCGCAGGTCGAACCAGAGCCGGTCGCGCCGGCCCTCGGGCCGGTCCGGCCCGACCGCGGCCCAGCTGAGTGCGCTGACCGGCAGTACGAACGGCACCGCGACGCCCGCCCAGGTGACGGCAATGCGCTGTTCGTCCTCAAGTCTCGCTCAACACAGGCTCCTTGAAGCCCGGCTGGGCCTAGCCTGCGGGGAGGGCTGTGCCATCGGGCGGCACCGTACGGGGAGGACAGCGGTATGAGGAGTCCGGTTGGACGACTGGGGGCGAAGCTGGTCGCTTTCGCCCGGCTGTTCCGCAAGCCGAAGGGCGGGCCGTACTCCCCGGACGCCGACAACTACCGGCAGTCCAGCCGGCTGCCATGGCCCTGACCCCCGCGCAGTACGCCAGGAGGGCCGGGGCAGCCCGGGCGAGCCCGGGCACCGCGTGCCGGACGGCCGGGCAGGACAGCCGGGTGGCAGAGCCGGACCGGAGCAGCGGAACGGTGGGCGGCACCGGCCCGTGACGGGCATCGGACCGGTCCGGGGCCGGCTCAGCGGGGCCGTTCGACGGCGCAGGTGGCCCTCCGGTTTCCCCCTGTCGAGGCGTGGTCGCGGCTCGGCTGTCCCGACGCGCTGCAGTCGATCGTCAGCGACGGCGCCGAGTACGGGAACTGGAGCCCCGCCTTCGCCGACCCGGAGGAGGTCATCGCCACGAGGATCGTCGCCGAGGCCGCCCGTCTGCTCGCCGGGCCCTGGCCGCCGCTCTCCTGATCCGGCGCACCGCCGGGGCATCTCCGTCGGAGCCGGTCGGGCCTGTCCCGCAGACGGAAAACCCGACGCTGCCCGTCAGGCCTCGGCGCGGGGCCCGGAGGCCGCGGTCGGCGTCAGCGGTGCCGTCCGGCGAGGAGTTCGTCCAGCGGGACCAGGGTGCCGTCGCCGTCGGTGCGCCGCCACAGCTGGACGCCGTCGCCGGGGCGCAGCTGGTGGCTGTTCTCCCAGCCGGTGATGGTCAGTTCGGCCAGGCGTTGGGCGTTGACGCGGTTGCGGCCGAGTGAGGCGCTGGCGAGGTCGGGGTGGGGTTGGCCGTGGCCGTCGTCGGCGTGGAGGTACCAGCGTTCGTAGGGGCTGTAGCGGCCCTGGGCGTCCGGGGGGCTGAGGTGCTTGGACAGGTGCCAGGTGCGGCCCTGGTGGACGGTGGTGGCGTTGCCGGCGGTGTGGCCGGTCCAGGTGAGGTGGGACTTCCAGGGCACTGCGGGGTCTCCTTCGGTGCGGTACGGGCGGTGGGACGCCGGCCGGTACCGCCGTGCGTCGGCGGGCGCGCGGGCCCGCGTCGGCGTTGCGGCCTGATCGGCACCGCACTCCCCCGCAGTGTCTCCTTTCACCGCCGCTGACACGAAATCCGTGCCCGGGGAACGGCGGTCGGCCGCCCGGGCCGGGGGCCGGGTGTGAGCTGAGCCGGCGTCATCTTCCCTTGGGTTCCTTGGCCTGCGCCGCTGTCGGGAGCTGTTGACACGTGTGCTGGACGGGCACTAAAACTCACACTGTACAGATTGAGCTGGTGCCGCCCCTCCCGCGCTTCGCCTCGCCCCGAAAGAGGGCCCCTTCGCCATGTCCGCACCCGTAGTGACCTCCCGCCCGCCCACGGCCACCGGCCGGCCCCGGCGCGGCTCCCGTTCCGGCTGGACCGTGATGCTGCTGCTGTCGGTGGCGATCACCGGCTACTCCGTCGGCCAGTACGCGGCCGGCAGCCTGCAGGACCTCGCCGCCGGCCGGGTCGGCCTCGCGCCGACCTACGCGCAGCGGCCCCTCGCGGTCCAGGTGGCCTTCTACGTCCACATCGTCACCGCCGGGGCGGCCCTGGCCGTGGGCCCGTTCCAGTTCGTCCGCGCGATCCGGCGCCGCCTGCCCCGCGTGCACCGCTGGATCGGGCGCGCCTACGTGGCCGCCGTCGGGCTGGGCTCGGTGGCGGCGCTGGTGATGTCGTTCTTCAACTCCGTGGCGTTCGCCGGGTTCTTCGGCTTCGGCAGCCTCGCCGTGCTCTGGGGGTGGACCACCTACCGCGGCTACCGGGCCGCCCGCCAGGGCGACTTCGCCGCGCACCAAGCCTGGATGATCCGCAGCTTCGCCCTGACCTTCGCGGCGCCGACCCTGCGGCTCTGGTTCGGCGTGCTGATCCTGCTCCAGGTGCTGGCGGGGCGGGCCGCCGGGGGCGACGTGGACCACATGGTCGCCCAGGCCTACGCCGCGGTCCCGTTCCTGTGCTGGCTGCCCAACATCGTCGTCGCCGAACTGATGATCCGCCGCCGCGGCCTCCCGGGCCTGCGCTTCGTCACGCCGTAGCCCGTGGCCGCCCACCGCAAGGGCCGCGGGAGCGGGTGGCCGCCCCGGATCCGTCCGTGCCAGGATCCGTACATGACCCAGCCCACCCGCCGCACCCGCACCACCTACCACCACGGCGACCTGCGGGCGGCACTGATCACAGCGGGCATCGAACTGGCCCGCACCGGCGGGCCGGAGGCGGTGGTCCTGCGCGAGGTCACCCGCCTCGTCGGGGTCGCCCCCAACTCCGCGTACGGCCACTTCAAGACCCTGGCCGCACTGAAGGCGGCGGTGGCCAAACAGGCCCTGTGCGAGCTGGGAGCGGCCATGGCGGCCCATGTCGCGGCCGTCCCCGAGCCCCCTGGGCCGCGCGCGGCGGCCGTGTTCCACCTGGGCGAAGTCGGCCGCGCGTACGTGCGGTTCGCGCTCGAGGAGCCGGGACTGTTCCGGACCGCCATGGACGGCAACCCCTCGGGGGTCGGCACCCCGGGATCGGCCGGCCACCAGCCGGCCCCCGACGCCCAGGGGCAGCCGCAGCCCGACGCGATCCTCCTGGCGGCGCTCGAGCGGCTGACCGGGGCGGGAATCCTGCCGCCGCAGGAGACCGGCGCGGCGGTGACGGCCAGCTGGGCCACCGTGCACGGGCTGGCCACCATCCTCGTCAACCTCCAGCCCGGCCTCTCGGCCGCCGAACGGGACGCGGCGATCGACAACGGCCTGCGCGTCCTGCTGCTGGGGGTCACGGCACTCGGCTAGGAACTTCCGCAACCGTTGTTCCCGGGTGCGGTTGCCGTTCGGCTCTCGTGCGGGCGTACGACGCCGGCCGGGCGGGCATGTGCCGGAAGTGTGTGCCTGCGGCCATGGTGCTGACGCAGTGCGGTCGTTCCGCTACGGTGACGGCACATGTGAATCGCGGGAAGGGCGGAGTCCATGAGCGGACAGGACGCGGGACCGGGCGGCGCGCCACAGCCGCGGCTCTGCCCGGCGTGCGGCGGCCGCCGGGTGACGGACAAGACCCGGCACACCCACGACATCGACCCCGGCACCGGCACCCTGACCCAGCGGGTCGAACACCACACCTCGGCGTGCGAACGGTGCGGCGGATCAGGGACGTGGGCCTGATGCGCCTGCTCTTCGAATGCCTCGAGTGCGGCACCCACTACCTGCCGCCGGAGGACCTGCGCTACGGCGACGGCTCGCCGGCCAGCCCCGTGTGGTGCAGCCCCTGCCAGGAACTGATGGCCCGCCACAAGATCGCCGAGCCGCAGCCGGCCGCGGCGATCGCACTGGCGGCCGCCCGGCAGGCACTGCAGGCCGCCCTCGCGGCGCAGGCCGCCCGCGCCGAAACCCCCGCCGCAAACCCGCGGCCGACCCGGCCCGCCAGGACCCGCCGCTCCACGGCCGGCCCCTCCCGGACCCGGGAACGCTCCCGCCTCCACTGAACGGACCGCGCCGTGCCGTCCCGTACGGCGCAGCGGGGCGGTCGTTCGGCGGCAGTGGTGTCAACGTCCGTGCGGTGAGGCCGAGTTGCCCGGTTCACCCTGGGGGCACGGCTTCGGCACCCGGGCCTTGGCCTGCTTCGCTAGGCCGTTGCCCGGCGGACCCGGTAGTTCCAGCGCGTCAGTGCCTGGACGACGGTTGCCGCGCCGGTGGGGTTGGCGCTGTGGACGAAGACCGTTCCGATGTCGAAGGGCTGTCCGTGGAAGGCGGCTTCCTCCAGGAGGGTCACCACGGGCAGGATGTTGTCGTCGCCGCCGAGATCGTGGTCGAGCCAGAGTTCGTCGATGTAGCCGTCGCGGTGCTCCCGGAGGAGCTGGATGCCGTCGCGGCTCGTGCGGGCGATCCGGGTGGCTCTGGGGAGCGGCCGGAGGTCGTCGATGCCGAGGATGACGGGCATCGGCGCGGCTGGGTCCTCGTTCATCCGGTCATCATCGCAGCGGGCCGGGCCGCGAAATGCCCGGGGGCGGCCGGTACTTGGCGGGCAGCCCGGGGTGGGGGGTCGCGGGCCGAGAGCGGTGAGGGCGTCGGCGAGGCGGGCGACGTGCCGAGAGACCCTTCGCATGGTCTCGGCCGCGACGGCGGCACAGTCCTCCGCCAGGGCATCGGGCCCAGGCGCCGCAGGTCGGCCCAGGCGCCCTCGTGATCACCGTGCAGGTATCGCTGCAGGTGGGAAGTCACCGGCGCAGCCTGCCCGAGGCCGGTGTTCCGGGGCGAGGGAGCAGCGGCACGGTTTCCCCTTGGACTCGCTGTCTTCCAAACGGTTGACTGGGGGCGGCACCCGCATCGACCGGTCCGGAGGAGAGCTGTGGAGGACCCTCAGTTCGCTGTCCTGCTGACCGACGCCTCGGCCGGCGGGCCAGCGGCCCTGCGAGCGGTCGTCGCGGTCACCAACCTGAGCCTGTGGCACAGCCGACAACTGCTGGACCGTGCGCCCGTCACCGCACGCGAGGACATCCCCTTCGCCGACGCCGAGGCAGCCGCCCGGCGGCTGCGCCAGGCCGGCGTGCCCGCCGCCGTCCGGTGCGACTGGTGCCGGCGTACCCTGCCCGACGACGAAACCCCCGTCGGCCCCGGCCCGTGCGCCTCCCGGTACTGGCCCACCGCCCACTGCCAGGCCAACTCCCTCACCAGCTGCGGCTGCGAGTTCTGCACCGCCTACGGGCCCCTGCCCGGCCACACCACCCACTCGGGAACCTGAACACCCACAGGCCGCGGACGGCGCAGGGCCGGCGGCCGCGCCGTGGAACCGCGCTCCCCGGGGCGGCGTCTGTCCGCCGGGGGCGCGGTCAACGGAGGGGCACCGAATGCTTGTGGCCATGGTGACGCTCGTTGTGCTGTGCCCGTTGGCGGCTTGGTGGCCCTCGGTCCGGCGGCGGGGCCTACGAGAGACGGTTGCCGCCCTGCTGCTCGTGTGCGCGGTCACGGCCGGGTGCCTGGCGAGCCGCGTCCTGCAGCTCCGGCAAGGGCAGCACGACGTCCTTTTGGCAGCAATCCTGCTGCCGGTCCCGCTGGTGCTGACCGGCTTGGTGATGGATGCACGGCACGCGAAGGCCGGGCACCGTGAACCGCCGGTGATCGGGACGGCGAGCGTCGTCGTGTTCACCCTCTACCCGATGATCGCGTGCCTGTGGGCGGGTGCCTTGTACTGGACCGGAAGCCGGGCCGAGCAGATCCCTGGCATCGAGCAGCTGTCCCTCCCCGCCGGGCTCTCCACCGAAGACGGATCCCAGAGCTGCGCAACGGGACTCTGCAGAGCCACCTACTACGTCTCCAGCCCGGCCGAACCGGATCTCAGCGCGGTCTACGCGCAGTTGCGCTCACACCTCGACCACGGCTGGGACCTCGACTCACACGGGCGGGACTGCCACCCCACCGAGTGGATCACGGACCGCACCCTGCTCTGTGTGCAACTGCAGCCATGGTCCAACCCCGCCGGTGTCTCCCTGAAAATGGAATACGTCCAACCCGGGCAGAACCCCTGGCCCGGAAGCGCCGACTGACCGCTCCTCAGCCGGCCTTCCGGAGATGGATTTCCGGGCAGGCGCGGAGCGGCCTGGACGGTGGGCAGCGGTCGAGCTGCTGCTGTCGGGGCCCCCGGGGCGGGTCAGCCCGGCAGGAGGCGGGCCGCGGTGTCGCGGAGCCAGGTGCGTTCGGTGGAGACGATGCGGTGCAGGGTGCGGGAGGCGAGGGCGGTGCGCTGGGCGGTGCGGCGGCGTTCGCGGTCGTAGGCGCGCAGGGCGGCCGGGAGGGCCAAGCGGCCGTGGTGGGTGACGGCGCGGGTGAGGGCTTCGGCGTCGAGGAGGGCGGTGCAGGCGCCCTGGCCGAGGTTGGGGGTCATGGCGTGGGCCGCATCGCCGACCAGGGCGACCTTGCCGGCCTGGCCGGCGTGGACGAAGGTGGGCAGGGCGGGGAAGAGGTGGCGCATCTCGTAACGCAGCCACGTCGCGGGGTCGCCGCGCTCCAGGATGCGGGGGATGGGGTCGTGCCAGCCCTCGAAGAGGGCGCGCAGGCCGGCCGCGTCGGTGCCCTCGGGGACGGCGGCGTACCAGTTGGTGCGGCCCGCCTCGATGGGGGTCAGGCCGAAGAAGCGGCCCCGGCCCCAGGTCTCGCCGTGCACGGCGCTGTCGAGGTCGGCGATGCCGATCCAGGCGACCGAGCCCACCTTCCGCGGGCCGCTTCCGCTGCCGAACCACGCCTCCCGCACCGCGCTGTTGATGCCGTCGGCGCCGACGACCAGGTCGTACCCGTCCGCCAGCGCGGCCGGGTCGGTGACGTTCTCGCCGAGGCGGACGGTGACCTCGCCCAGGGCGTCCAGCCGGGCCAGCAGCGCGTCGATCAGGTAGGGCCGGGAGATCAGCAGTTCGGGGCGGCCCGCCTTGCGTTCGAGGCGCTCCAGCGGGAGCTGGGCCAGCACCCGCCCGCCTGGGGTGCGGACCTGCGCGGATCGGTAGGGCACCGCGCGGGCGCGCACCGCCTCGCCCACGCCGAGCCGCTCCAGGGCGTCCTGCGCACCGGGGTGGAGAGCGAAACGCGGTGCCGTAGCACTCCACTTCGGTGCGGCGCTCGCGCACCGTCACCCCGCCAGCCCGCCCGGCGCAGCCCGATCGCCGTCGCCAGCCCGCCCACTCCCGCGCCCACCACAACGGCCGTACCCGTCATCACACGCCCCCGGTCGCCGGGTCCGCCCAGCAGCGGACCACCACAGATGTGGTACCACGGCTGGGGTATCGTGGTCAACGAACCGACCGAAAGAAGGAAGTTGACGGTGACTGGGAACCGCCGGGATCTGCTGCGCGACGCCGCGATCGAGGTCCTGGCCGCCGCGGGCGGAACGAGGACTGACGCACCGGGCCGTGGACGCGGCCGCCGCCGTGCCGCCGGGCACCGCGAAGAACTACTTCCCCACCCGGGACGCCCTGCTGCGCGCCGCGGCCGAGCGCTGCGTCGAGCAGTACCGCCGGGTGACCGCGGAACTGACGGCCGGCCGGGCCGGACCCACGGATCGTGAGGGCCTGGCGGCCCTGCTCGGCGCACTGCTGCGCGACGTCGCGGGCCCCGGCCGCCCCCGCATGCTCGCCTACCTGGAACTGCAGAACGAGGCGGCCCGCCGCAGCGAACTCGCCGCCGTCCTCGACCCGATCGCGGCCGCGGACTTCACGGGCTTCGAACACGCCCAAGCGCCTGGCGGGCTGCCCGTCACCGTGCAGCGGCCGCCGCCGTCACCCTCGCCCTGCACGCCGCCATCCCCCACCTGCTCACCGGCGGCCCCGCCACCCTGGCCCACGCCGGCCTCGATGACCCCGACCGGTTCGTCCGCGGCCTCCTGGACGCCGTGTACCCGCCACCGTGACGGCCCGTCAGTACGGGGTGTCGAAGCAGTAGGTCTCCGTCCACGCGGACGCCCCGTACTGGTTGGCCGCCCGCAGCGCGATGCAGACGTGGTCGCCGGAGTACGGGCCGGTGAGGTGGTAGCTGGTGCCCGAGGTCGAGTAGACGGTGTTCACCTTCCTGGTCTGGTTGTCGTACCGGACGTCGTAGCGGGTCGCGTCCGGCTGCGCGGACCACGTCATGGTGAGCGGCATGTCGCAGGCCCCGACGCAGCCGTGGTCGAAGGTCGCGTTGTAGCCCGGCATCGCCGCAGGCGGCGAACCCTGGGGCGGGGGCGGAGGTGTGGGGGTCGGCGTGGGGGCCGGCGTGGTCCTGGGCGCGGGCGCCGGCGCCGCGGTGTTCCCGCCCGGCGTACCGCCACCGCCGCCCGCGGCGTTTCCGGTGCCCCCGGCGCTTCCTGACGTGCTGCCGGTGCTCTTGCCGCCGCCGGTTGTGCCGCCGGCCGCGCCGCCCGACGACCCGTCGGTGCCGCCCGTCGGCGGCGGCTCGGTGACGGGCGCGCTGCCCGACGCCTGGGGCGCCGGCGACGGGGGCGGCGGCGTGGTGGCCGTGGGGCTGCCCGGGTCGGCGGACGCCGTCGGTGCGGTGGGCGTCACCGACACCGCCGAGCCGGTGGGGCTTGTGCCCGTCGGGCCCAGGCCCTGCGGGGTGCCGCCGCCCGGGGCCAGCGCGACGGTGACGGCCGTGCCGACGGCAACGGCGACGACGGCTGCCAGCGCGATCGGCGCCCGGCGCCGCCGGGGCGGGCGTTCGACGTGGTTGCGCTCCGTCGGGGTACGCGGCGGGGACGGAATCTCGGTGTCGCCCGCGTGCCGGATCAGCACCGCCAGGCCGCTGCGGTCCAGGGTCTCCTCCCCCAGGCCCAGCATCGCGCCCAGCTGCCCGGGGGTCGGCCGCTCACCCGGGTCCTTGGCCAGACAGCGGCGGACCGCACCGGCCAGGTCCGCCGGGACCTGCTCGAGGTCCGGCTCCTCGTGCACGATCCGGAACCCGAACGCGAAGGAGTCCGTCTGCCCGAACGGATGCTCCCCCGTCGCCGCGAAGGCCAGCACCAGCCCCAGCGCGAACACGTCGGCCGCCGCCGTGACCCGCCCCCGCACCTGCAGCTGCTCCGGCGCCATGAACTGGGGCGTGCCCAGCACCCCCGTCTGCGTCAGAGTGGTCACCGCCGCACCCCGCGCGATCCCGAAGTCGATCAGCCTCGGCCCGTCCGCCCCCAGCAGGATGTTGCCGGGCTTGACGTCCCGGTGCACCAGCCCCGCCGCGTGGATCGCACCCAGCGCCTGGGCCAGGCGCACCCCCAGCGCCCGCACCGACACGACGTCCAGAGGCCCGTGCTCGGCGATGACCGCGTTCAGCGTCGGACCCGGCACGTACTCGGTCGCCAGCCACGGCTGCTCGGCGTCCACGTCATGGTCCACGATCGCCGCGAAGTACGGCCCCGACATCGCCCGCGTCGCGGTCACCTCCCGCCGGAACCGGGCGATGAAGTCACCGTTCTGCGTCAACTCCTCATTGATCACCTTCACCGCGACCAGAACCTCACCCAGCCGCCCGAGGTAGACCCGCCCCATACCGCCCGCCCCGAGCACACCGAGCAGCTCGTACGGGCCCACCCGCCGCGGATCACCGTCCTGGAGCGCCTTCACCACGCCACCCCCGGCACGGTCGCCGCAGGCACGAGCAGCCCGCCGGGCAGCACAGTCAGCATGTCTGTCTCACGTTCGGCAGAAGGGGAAGGGTTTCGCGGACACGGCCCCGGACGCCTCGCCGGCGCGGGCTCCGACGGGCCGCCGCCGCGATGATGGCCACCCCACCACCCACAGCACCAGGCCACGGGCACCGGCCATTGATGGCCGGTCCCACCCAAGAGCCCGGCCGCCGGCCACACCGGGCAGGACCGACACAGGACCAGACGACGCGGCATCAGATGACACAGCGGTCCGCCGGCGCAGCGGTCCGCCGGCGCAGCGGTCCGGCGGAGCGGCGGTCCGGCGGCGCGCGGCCGCGGCGGTCCACCGGCGCCGGGCGGGCGGGAATCCCGGTGACGCGGCATCAGGTGACGCAGCGCTCCGGCGGAGCGGCGGTCCGGCGGAGCGGCGGTCCGGCGGAGCGGCGGAGCGGCGGTCCACCGGCGCGGGGCGGGCGGGAATCCCGGTGACGCGGCGGCGGTGCGTCTGGGATAAAGGCCCCACACACCCGCCCGATCCCGTGAGGCCTCCCGTGACGATCACCTGGCGCAGAGTCGGCGAACCGGACTTCCCGCAACTGAGGCAGTGGCTCCTGCAGCCCCATGTCGCCCGCTGGTGGAACCACGACACCTCACCCGAGGCGATCGCCCGCCACTTCGCACCGGCCGTCCGGGGCGAGGAGCCCTCGGAGGACTTCCTCGTCGCCCTCGACGGAGCCCCGGTCGCCCTGGTCCAGCGGTGCCGGCTCGCCGACTACCCCCAGTACCTCGGCGAACTCGCCTCCCAGACCGAGATCCCCGACCAGGCGATCACCCTCGACTACCTCATCGGCGACCCCCGGCTGACCGGCCAAGGACTCGGCACCCGCATCATCGAGGCGATCATCACGGCCACCTGGACCGACCACCCCGACGCGCAGAGCATCGTCATCCCCGTCCACCGCGCCAACCGGGCCTCCTGGCGGATGCTGGAGAAAGCCGGACTCCACCGCTGCGCCGAGGCATCCCTGGAGCCCGACAACCCCGCCGACGACCGCCTGCACTTCATCTACCGGACCGACCGCCCCACCCACTGACCACTCCCCCGGCCCGCCACGACCGGCTCCCGGTGGCACCCAACACACGGGCGGCCGCTCCAGGCCGGCTGCGCGCGGGGAGATC